>NZ_JBAMDI010000005.1:0-190822 GCF_036961695.1 Pseudomonas sp. CGJS7
GGCCGGGCCTGCTGGCCAATTTCCACCCGCCGTTCACCGTTGCCGCCGCACCGGATCGGTGGTGGACACAGGTCGGTGGTTGGACACAGGCCCTCGTAGGAGCGGGTTCATCCGCGAAAGGGCCGGGACTGCTGGCCAATTTCCACCCGCCGTTCACCGTTGCCGCCGCACCGGATCGGTGGTGGACACAGGTCGGTGGTTGGACACAGGCCGTCGTAGGAGCGGGTTCACCCGCGAAAGGGCCGGCCCTGCTGGCCAATTTCCACCCGCCGTTCACCGTTGCCGCCGCACCGGATCGGTGGTGGACACAGGTCGGTGGTTGAACACAGGCCCTCGTAGGAGCGGGTTCACCCGCGAAAGGGCCGGGCCTGCCGGCCAATTTCCACCTGCCGTTCACCGTTGCCGTCGCGACCGTATTCGCGGGTAAACCCGCTCCTACGCCTGATCGAGGGTGGACACAGGTCGGGTGTTGGACACAGGCCCTGTAGGAACGGGTTCACCCGCGAAGAGGCCGGCACAGGTTAGCGGGTCAGGTGCAGGGCCAACTGCACCAGGCCGATCAATACCGCAATGAACACCAGGGTGAACAGCCCCCCCAGCGCAATGAAATGGCTGGCCTTGCCGTGGGTGAAGTCGCGTGCGCGGTTTTTGCCGCTTTGCACGCCGAAGGCGGCAGCGAGGATGCTGTGCAGCATCTGCCAGAAGGTCGGGGGTTTGCCCTGGCTGGAATCGTCCATGGTGGCTCCTGGGGAAATCAGAGGCAATCAGGGACAGTGTAGGCAATGGTTGTGAGGTTGCCCGTGCCGGCCTCTTCGCGGAGAAACCCGTTCCAACAGGTAAATGACTGCCCTTGAGGGCTGTTTCATACCTGTGTGGGCGAGCCCGCGAAGAAGCCAGCGCAGTCGTTTAGCTGTCATACCCCAGGTTAGGCGCCAGCCAGCGCTCGCTCACGCTGATATCCTGGCCTTTGCGTGCGCTGTAACGCTCGATCTGGTCCTTGTCGACCTTGCCTACGGCAAAATACTTCGCCTGCGGGTGGGCGAAGTACCAGCCGCTGACCGCCGCCGCCGGGAACATCGCGAAGTGCTCGGTGAGGTACACCCCGCTCGGCCCGGTTTCACCGATGGCGGTGCCATCGAGCAGGCGGAACAGGGTTTCCTTTTCAGTGTGGTCGGGGCAGGCCGGATAACCCGGCGCAGGGCGGATGCCGCTGTACTGTTCCTTGATCAGCGCCTCGTTGTCCAGGTGCTCGTCGCGGGCATAGCCCCAGTGCTCTTTACGCACCTGCTCGTGCAGCCATTCGGCACAGGCTTCGGCCAGGCGGTCGGCCAGGGCCTTGACCATGATCGAGCTGTAGTCGTCGCCCTTGTCCTGGTAAGCCTTGGCCACTTCCTCGGCACCGATGCCGGCGGTGGTGATGAAACCACCTACGTAGTCGGTAACGCCACTGTCTTTCGGTGCGACGAAGTCGGCCAGCGACCAGTTGGGCTTGCCGTCCGGCTTGATGGTCTGCTGGCGCAGGTGGTGCAGGGTGGCCAGTGCCTGGCCGTCTTCGCCGTAGACTTCGATGTCGTCATCGTCCACCTGGTTGGCCGGCCAGAAGCCGAATACCGCGCGGGCGCTGATCAGCTTCTCGTCGATCAGTTTGTCGAGCATCTCGCGGGCATCCTTGTACAGCGCCGTAGCGGCCTCGCCAACCACCTCGTCGGTGAGGATGCGCGGGAACTTGCCGGCCAGGTCCCAGGAGATGAAGAACGGCGTCCAGTCGATGTACTCGGCCAGGGTGCGCAAATCGATGTCTTCCAGCACCTTGACGCCGGTGAAGGAGGGCACCGCTGGCTGGTAGCTGGCCCAGTCGTACTGCGGCTTGGCAGCGATCGCCTGGGAGTAGCTGAGGCGCTCGGTGCGGGCGCTGCGGTTGGCGGTGCGCTCGCGCACGTCCACGTATTCCAGGCGGGTCTTCTCGACGAAGCCCGGCTTGAGTTCTTTGGACAGCAACTGGGTGGCCACGCCGACCGCGCGCGAAGCGTCGGTGACGTAGATGACTGCGTCGTTGCTGTACTTGGGCTCGATCTTGACCGCCGTGTGCGCCTTGGAGGTGGTGGCGCCACCGATCATCAGCGGCAGTTCGAAGCCCTGGCGCTGCATTTCGCGGGCAACGTGGACCATTTCGTCCAGCGACGGGGTAATCAGGCCGGACAGGCCGATGATGTCGCACTTCTGCTCGCGGGCCGTCTGCAGGATCTTCTCCGCCGGTACCATCACGCCAAGGTCGACGATGTCGTATCCGTTACAGCCCAGCACCACGCCGACAATGTTCTTGCCGATGTCGTGCACGTCGCCTTTCACCGTGGCCATCAGGATCTTGCCCTTGGCTTCTGGCTTGTCGCCTTTTTCGGCTTCGATGAAGGGGATCAGGTGAGCAACGGCCTGTTTCATCACCCGGGCCGACTTGACCACCTGCGGCAGGAACATCTTGCCCGCGCCGAACAGGTCGCCGACCACGTTCATGCCGTTCATCAGCGGGCCTTCGATCACTTCGATGGGGCGCGCGCACTGCTGGCGGCATTCTTCGGTGTCTTCGACGATGAACGCGGTGATGCCCTTGACCAGCGCGTGCTCCAGGCGTTTTTCCACCGGCAGCGAGCGCCACTCTTCGTTTTCCACTTCCTTGGTTGCGCCGCCACCCTTGTAGTCGTCGGCGATGGCCAGCAGTGCATCGGTGCCATGCGGGGTGCGGTTGAGCACCACGTCCTCGACCTTTTCACGCAGCTGGGCCGGGATCTCGTCGTAGATCTCCAGCTGGCCGGCGTTGACGATACCCATGGTCAGGCCGTTCTGGATCGCGTGGTACAGGAACACCGAGTGGATCGCTTCACGCACCGGGTTGTTGCCACGGAACGAGAACGACACGTTGGACACGCCACCCGAGCTCAGGGCGTGGGGCAGGTGGTCGCGGATATAGGCACAGGCCTCGATGAAGTCGACGGCGTAGTTGTTGTGTTCTTCGATACCGGTGGCGACAGCGAAGATGTTCGGGTCGAAAATGATGTCTTCTGGCGGGAAGCCCACCTCGTTGACCAGGATGTCATAGCTGCGCTGGCAGATTTCCTTCTTGCGCGCGGCTGTGTCGGCCTGGCCGACTTCGTCGAAGGCCATGACCACCACGGCAGCGCCATAGCGCTTGCACAGGCGGGCGTGGTGCTTGAACTGCTCGACGCCTTCCTTCATGGAAATGGAGTTGACGATGCCCTTGCCCTGGATGCACTTGAGGCCGGCTTCGATCACTTCCCACTTGGACGAGTCGATCATGATCGGTACGCGCGAAATGTCCGGCTCACCCGCGATCAGGTTGAGGAACCGGACCATGGCCGCCTGGGAGTCGAGCATCCCTTCGTCCATGTTGATGTCGATTACCTGGGCGCCGGCCTCGACCTGCTGCAGGGCGACTTCCAGGGCTTCGGTATAGTTCTCTTCGCGGATCAGCCGGGCGAACTTGGCGGAACCGGTGATGTTGGTGCGCTCACCGACGTTGACGAACAGCGACTGGCGGTCGATGGTGAACGGCTCCAGGCCCGACAGGCGGCAGGCCTTGGCGATTTCCGGGATCTCGCGCGGCTTGTACTTGGCCACGGCTTCGGCAATGGCCTGGATGTGCCCCGGCGTGGTGCCGCAGCAGCCGCCAATGATGTTGAGGAAGCCGCTGGCCGCGAATTCTTCGACCACCGCGGCCATCTCGGCCGGGGTTTCGTCGTACTCGCCGAAGGCGTTCGGCAGGCCGGCATTGGGGTGGGCGGACACGTGGGTGTCGGCCTTGGTGGCCAGCTCTTCCAGGTACGGGCGCAGGTCCTTGGCGCCGAGGGCGCAGTTCAGGCCCACGGAAATCGGCTTGGCGTGACGCACCGAGTTCCAGAACGCTTCGGTGGTCTGCCCCGACAGGGTACGGCCGGAGGCGTCGGTGATGGTGCCGGAGATCATGATCGGCAGTTCGACGTTGTCGTCCTCGAACACTTGCTGCACGGCGAAGATCGCCGCCTTGGCGTTGAGGGTGTCGAAGATGGTTTCGATCAGGATCAGGTCGGCGCCGCCTTCGATCAGGCCGCGGGTGGCCTCGATGTAGTTTTCTACCAACTCGTCGAAGGTGACGTTGCGAAACCCTGGGTCGTTGACGTCCGGGGAAATCGAGCAGGTTCGGCTGGTAGGGCCGAGCACGCCGGCAACGAAGCGCGGCTTGTCCGGCGTCTCCAGGGTCTTGGCATCGGCAACCTGGCGAGCGATGCGCGCGCCTTCGACGTTCAACTCGTAAACCAGCGACTCCATGCCGTAGTCGGCCTGGGAAATCTGCGTGGCATTGAAGGTGTTGGTTTCGAGAATATCGGCACCGGCATCCAGGTAGGCCTTCTCGATGGCGGCGATCACGTCCGGGCGGCTGAGCAGCAAAAGGTCGTTGTTACCCTTCACATCGCTTGGCCAATCGGCAAAACGCGTGCCACGATAGTCGTGTTCCTCCAGGCGGTAGCTTTGGATCATAGTACCCATGCCGCCGTCGAGGATCAGGATGCGCTCTTTGAGTGCGTTCTGGAGTGCTTGGAGACGAGCGCTGCGGTCGGACATAGGAACTACCTGGTCGGGCGAATATCAGAAGGTGCCGAATCATAACAAAGCTGCGCGGTTTTTAGGCATGTCGCCCATTTGCATGAAAACTGCTCATGTTGGGCGGGTGGAGGCAGCGCGAAGCACCCAGGACGACCAGGCAACAAATCGTGATGGCTTTCAAGAACCAGGACTTTCCGCACATGGTGCATCGTATCCTTGCCGGCGCCTTCGCCCTGCTCATCAGCGGCGCGGTATTCGGGCAGGCCCCCCAGTCGAGCCCGGCCATTTCCTACACCCGGGACATTCAACCGATCTTCACCGAGAAGTGCGTGGCCTGCCACGCCTGCAACGACGCCGCCTGCCAGCTCAAGCTGGAAAGCCCTGAAGGCGCGGTACGCGGGGCCAGCAAGGTCCCGGTGTACCAGGGCGAGCGGAGCAAGGCGGTGCCCACCACGCGGCTGTTCTACGACGCCCACAGCGAAGAGCAATGGCGCAAGAAGGGCTTCTACTCGGTGCTCGACAACCAGGGCGGTCAGGCCGCGCTGATGGCGCGCATGCTGGAGTTGGGCCACAAGACCCCGCTTACGCCCAACGCCAAGCTGCCCGAAGAGATCGTCCTGGGCCTGAGCCGCAACAACATGTGCCCGTTGCCCCATGAATTCGACGCCTATGCCGGCGCACACCCCAAGGAGGGCATGCCGCTGGCGGTGACCGGGCTGACCGACGACGAATACGCCACCATGCGCCGCTGGCTGGCGGCCGGTGCGCCGGTGGAGTACCAGCCGATCCAGCCGAGCGCGGCCGAAGCCAGGCAGATCGCAGAGTGGGAAGAACTGCTCAACCGCCCGGGGTCCACCGAGGCGCTGGTGGGGCGCTGGCTCTACGAGCACCTGTTTTTGGCGCACATCCATTTCGCTGGCGGCGAGCAGGGCCACTTCTTCCAGTGGGTGCGCTCGCGTACGCCAAGTGGCAAGCCGGTCGATATCATTGCCACCCGCCGCCCCAACGACCCGCCGGGCACGGACTTCTACTACCGGTTGATCCCGGTGCAGGGCGTGATCGTGCACAAGACGCACATCACCTACCCGATGGGGCCGCAGAAGCTCAAGCGCGTGAAGCAGCTGTTCTATGCCGGCGACTGGCATGCCGCCGCGCTTCCGGGCTACGGCCCGCGCCACCGGGCCAACCCGTTTGAAACCTTCGAGGCGATCCCGGCAGTGGCGCGCTACCAGTTCATGCTGGATAACGCCGAGTACTTCGTGCGCACCTTCATCCGTGGCCCGGTGTGCCGCGGGCAGATTGCCACTGACGTGATCCGCGACAACTTCTGGGCGCTGTTCCAGGAGCCGGCCTTCGATCGCTATGTCACCGATGCCGAGTACCGGGGCGAGGCTACCCCGCTGCTGGCCATGCCTGGTCAGATCGATGACGTGGGCAGTGTGCTGAGCCTGTGGCACGCCTATCGTGACAAGCGCAACGACTACGAGAAACTGCGCCGTGAAGCCTATGCCGAAATGCCGGCACCGAGATGGTCGACGCTGTGGGCCGGCAACGACAATGCGCTGCTGAGCATCTTCCGCCACTTCGACAGCGCATCGGTGACCAAGGGCCTGGTGGGGGATGTGCCGCTGACCGTGTGGCTGTTCGACTACCCGTTGTTCGAGCGCACGTATTACCAGCTGGCGGTCAACTTCGATGTGTATGGCAACGTTTCGCACCAGTTGCAGACGCGCCTGTACTTCGACCTGATCCGCAATGGTGCCGAGGTCAACTTCCTGCGCCTGATGCCGGCCGACCAGCGCAAGGCGATCCTTGGCGACTGGTACCAGAACAGTGGCAAGGTGAAGATGTGGATGGATTATGAAGACATCGACACCGACACCCCGAGTGGCATCAAGCTCGACCCGCGCAATCCCAAACGCGACTTTGGCCTTAAGCTGCTGCAGCGCACCGGCAGCCTGAATGCCGCGCCGGACCCGATCAACCGCTGCCAGGGTGCGTTCTGCTCACGGCCGCAGATGAGCGAAGAATTCCGCAATGCCGAGCAGTCGCTCAGCCGTCTGGTGTCGCGCCCGGCGGCCGGGCTGAAGGTGATCAACCAGTTGCCCGAGGCGACCATGCTGCGTATCGAAGGGCAGGACGGCCAGCGTCAGGTTTACAGCCTGCTGCGCAACCGCGCGCACAGCAACGTGGCGTTCCTGCTGGGTGAGGCGTACCGCTACCAGCCGGGGCTGGATACCCTGACCCTGTACCCGGGGGTGCTCAGCAGCTACCCGAACTTCATCTTCAACATCCCGACCACGGATGTGCCGGAGTTCGTCGAGGACATGGAGTATGCCAAAGATGACGCGGCGAAGTTCGAGCGCATTGTCATGCGCTGGGGTGTGCGCCGCAGTCACCCAGCGTTCTGGCGCTACTTCCACGATCTGAACAGCTATATCAAGGAGACCGAACCGGTCGAGGCGGGCGTGCTGGACATGAACCGCTACCAGAACCTCTGATCGGGTTGGCTGACCTTTCCGATTTGCCTGCGGTCGGACACGGTAGGTGGTCTGGATCGATTGCTGGGGGCTGCTTTGCAGCCCTTCGCGGGTGAACCCGCTCCTACGACAGGTACGGCGCTGCTTTCAAGGCTGGCGCTGGCCTCTGCACTCGATACGGGCCTCAATGCACCGCCAAGCGCAGGGTATTCCATGCTGTATTCGCTTCAGGCATTGCGGGCGTTCGCCGCCTGGGTGGTGGTCTGCCACCATTTCATGCAGATCTTCTTCGACTTCCACGCCACCGGCCCCATCGGCCAGCTGCTTACCGACCGTGGCGCCGTAGGTGTCGACATCTTTTTCGTCATCAGCGGGCTGGTCATCTACCTGTCGACCCGCGACAAAACCATCGAGCCGCGCCAGTTCCTCCTCAATCGGGCGCTGCGCATCGTCCCTGCCTACTGGTTCTACACAGCCCTGATGGCCATGTTGCTGCTGGCATTCAGCCAATGGATGCCACATCAGGCGTTTGACTGGCGGCACCTGTTCCTGTCGCTGCTGTTCATCCCGGCGGAAAACCCAGGTGGTTATGGCCTTTACCCGACCCTGAACGTGGGCTGGACGCTGAACTTCGAGATGTTCTTCTACCTGCTGTTCGGCCTGGCGTTCCTGGTACGCCAACGGCATCACCTGCTGCTGGTGACTGCCGCTCTGTTGCTGGTCAGTGAGGTACTGGGGCGCATGGGCGTGGTCAGCCGCTTCTACAACAACGACATCATCTACGAGTTTCTGCTGGGCATTGGTGTCGGCGTACTGTACCGCCGCGGGCTGATCCGCCAGGGCCGGTGGTTGCCGCTGGCGTTGCTGGGTGTGGCGGGCATGGCGATCTACTGTCTGGACGCTTCCCAGCGCTTGCTGCACTGGGGGTTACCGAGTGCGATGATCGTCCTGGCCTTCGTGGCCATGGAGCCGCTGTTCCAGGGCAATCGGCTGCTCAAGGCCCTTGGCGACTGTTCCTACTCGGTGTACCTGATTCATGTGCTGGTGCTGTATGCCGGTTGGTTCGCCAGCCAGCGGCTGCAGCTGAACCCGTTCCTGACGTTCGCCCTGTGCGTGCCGTCCATTGGACTAATGTCGTGGTTCAGCTACCAGTGGCTGGAGCGCGGCCTGTACCGGCGAATGCAGGCCTGGCTGGCGGCGCAACGGGGGGCAGCCCCTGAATATGCGCTTTCCCGAGTCAATTGCTAGGACTTTGTTCGAAGGCTGGGTTGGCGTACACTTGGCCGCAAGTCTGTGAGGAACCTACATGAGCGCTATAACCATTACCGACGCCGCCCATGACTACCTGGCCGATCTGCTCTCCAAGCAGAATACGCCCGGCATCGGCATTCGCATTTTCATCACCCAGCCGGGCACCCAGTACGCCGAGACGTGCATCGCCTACTGCAAGCCGGGCGAAGAGAAGCCTGACGACACCGCCGTGGGTCTGAAAAGCTTCACTGCCTACCTGGACGCCGTCAGCGTACCGTTCCTGGAAGACGCACTGGTCGACTACGCCACCGACCGCATGGGCGGCCAGCTGACCATCAAGGCGCCAAACGCCAAGGTGCCGATGGTCAACGAAGACAGCCCGATCAACGAGCGTATCAACTACTACCTGCAGACCGAGATCAACCCCGGCCTGGCCAGCCATGGCGGCCAGGTGAGCCTGGTGGACGTGGTCGATGACGGCATTGCCGTGCTGCAGTTCGGTGGTGGCTGCCAGGGTTGCGGCCAGGCCGATGTCACGTTGAAGGAAGGCATCGAGCGCACCCTGCTCGAGCGTATTCCGGAGCTGAAGGGCGTGCGTGACGTGACTGACCACAGCCAGAAAGAAAACGCCTACTACTGAGTTGAAGGCGGTTCCCTTAGCAACAAAGTGTTACGGTTTCAACCCCCGCGACAATAGGCCGCAGCCCATATTCAAAGGGCTGCAGGCCATCCTCGCCTTTGTCGGGTAGAACCCCTCTGGGCGTCATGCCAGAATGCCCCGGTTTTTCGACCGGCCCGTCCCGAGGGCCGGCACCTTCCCTTTAAAGGATGGTTTCATGAATGATCTTTTGACCCGGCGTGCGGTTGTCGCCGGCATGGGCGTTCTCGGGCTTGGCCTGCTGGCAGGCTGTAGCCCGGCCCGGGGGCTCGAGTTCAAGTACGGCAAGAACATGAGCAACGAAATCCTCGGGCGCAAGTTCAGCCTCAAAGACCCGCAAGGTAACGTGCGCACCCTGTCGAGCTTCTACGGCAGCATGCCGATGGTCTTCTTCGGCTTCACCCAGTGCCCAGCCGTCTGCCCGACCACGCTTGCGCGTGCGGCGCAGATTCGCAAGCTGCTGAGGGGCCGCGACCGCGACCTGTTCCAGGTGGTGTTCATCACCCTTGACCCGGAGCGCGACACGCCCGAGGTGCTCGATGCCTACGTCAAGGCCTTCGACCCGACGTTCACCGCGCTGACCGGCACCCCCGAGGAAATTGCCGCCGTGGCCAAGGAATTCAAGGTGTTCTACGAGAAGGTTCCCGCCGGAGACACCTACACCATTTCTCACTCGTCCACCAGCTACGTCTACGATACACGTGGCACCCTGCGCCTGAGCCTGGGCCATTCCCTGAACGCCAAGGAATGCGCCGAAGATCTGGTCACCCTGATGGAGATCTGCTGAATGTCGATGCAACCGATCAAACGCGGTCTGGCTGCCCTGGTACTGATGGGGCTGGCCCTGCCGGCCCTGGCCCAGACCACCGTGAGTGATGCCTGGGTGCGTGCCAGCGTGCCGCATCAGCAGTCCACCGGTGCGTTCATGGTCCTGACTGCCAGCAGCGACAGCAAGCTGGTGGGTGTGGCTTCGCCCGTGGCCAAGACCGTGCAGGTGCACGAGATGACCATGAACGGTGACGTGATGGGCATGCGTGAGGTCAAGGCTGTCGAATTGCCAGCCGGCAAGGCAGTGACCCTGGACCCGAATGGCCTGCATGTCATGCTGATGGGCCTGAACAATCAGGTGAAGGAGGGTGACAAAGTGTCACTGACCCTGACCATCGAGGATGCCAAGGGCGCCAAGGAAACCCTGGACGTTCAGGCGCAAGTGCGTGCGCTCAACGCCGACGCAGGTGGTGGGCATGATCACATGCACATGAACCACTGACAGATCAAAGGGCCGCGTTCAGCGGCCCTTTTCTTTTTCAGCTGCGCCTTTCAGCTACGAAAGCGCGGCAGCGGTCTGTCGAGGGTCAGCGACGTCAGGGTCTTGCGAACCTGGGCCTCATCGGCCTCCAGTGCCTTCAGGCTAGCGCGGATCTTGCCGGCGGCGGGCACATCGCCCTGCCGGTCGATCCAGTCGGCAATCTCCTTGCAGGCACTGCTCAGACAGGCCTGGCGCTGGTTCATCAACGACAGAAGGGTGGTGAGCTCTCTTTCGGACATGACAGGATCCTCCATTCAGCCTTGTCAGTGTAGCAGAGGGTTGGTCAGGCTCTTGTGGCCTTTGCAAGGCGCGCTGCGGCAGCTGCAAAGGGCTACTGCCGCGTCTCAGTAACAACGCGTTACTTATAAACAGCATGTTTTTAAAGTTGATGCTCGTCTCGTGCGTGGGATCCAAGGCTCGGGATCTGAAAGTGACCTGTTGAAGTGCTCAACTGCACAGTCTGGTAGCTGCTGGCGGGTCTGCATTCTCGAGAGGGCGCTGCCGCCCTTTCACGCGCGTAGAGCAGAGTGAACGCAGGCTTGTCGATACGCCCCCGGGGTCACCCCATAGGCTTGCTTGAACTGCCGGCTCAAATGGCTCTGGTCGGCAAAGCCGAGGTCGAACGCCACTTGCGAAGCGGCCAGGCCGTGCTTCAGCATTTCGCGGGCGCGGGCCAGGCGGCGTTGCTTCAGCCAGGCATGGGGTGGCAGTCCGGTGGCCTGGCGGAACACCCGGGCGAAGTGGAACGGCGACAGGTTGACTGCTGCCGCCAGCGCTTCCAGTGAGGGCGGGTCGGCCAGTTGGCTTTCCAGCAGTTCGCGGGCGCGGGCTACGGCGAGGGGTTCGTGGCCAGGGGCCGAAGGCTCGGCGCACTGCCCGTGCCGCTGCACCAGGGCCAGCACCGCCTGGCGCCAGGCCGTCTGCTGCTGCAAGGCGCTGGCGCTGGCTTCGGACAACTGATGCAGCTGGCTGAACGCGAGGGCCAGGGCCGGGTCATGGATCACGCTGTCCTTGAAGCTGGGCATGCCGTGGCGGCCCAGTTCCAGTTCGTCAAGCACACCGGTCACCCGCTCGTGCTCGGGATAGAAGCCGCGATAACGCCAGCCGGCTTCATGGGCCGTAGCGCCGGTATGCAGTTCGTCGGGGTTGATCAGCACCATGCTGCCGACCGGTGCCAGGTGCTCGCTGCCGCGGTGCCAGAAGCGCTGGGCGCCCGACTCGATCACGGTGAATACATAGCCCTCGTGCACATGCGGGGCGAAGCGCTGCTGGTAATAGCGAGCGTGCAGCATCTCGACGTCGCCAAGGGCTGGCGCCTGCCAGAGGTGTGTCTGCTCGCGCAAGGGTGGGCTCATGCCAGCCAGCTGCGCAGAAGGAAGAAGATCAACATGCTCACCAGCATGCTCAGCAATACGCTGCGGGTCAACAGCACCAGGGCGATGGCCACAAGGGAGCCCAGCAGGTAGGGGTTGAGCAGGCTCAGGTTGAGCTGGTGGTCAGCCATGAAGATGATCGGGCCGCAGATGGCAGTGAGCATGCCCGGCACGGCAAAGCCGAGAAACTGCCGGGCATTCGAGCTCAGGCGCAAGGGCAGGCGCGGCTCCAGGAATGCGTAGCGGTTGAGGAACACGATGGTGCCCATGGCGAAAATCAGGATCCAGGTCATGCGCGGGCTCCGGCGAATTTCTGGCAGATGAACCCGGCGCTCATGCCCAGCAGGCCTGCGACCACCAGGGCGGTTTCCCAATGCCAGTAACTGAACAGCACTGAACAGAACAGCGACACGGCTACGCACACCACGGTGGCCAGGTTGCGCACCAGCGGGGCGATCAGGGCGACAAAAGTGGCGACAATGGAGAAATCCAGGCCGAACTGGTCCAGGTGTGGAATATTCTGGCCCAGCAGTATGCCGGCCAAGGTGAACAGGTTCCAGGCAATGTAGAAGGTCAGGCCCACCCCCAAGGCATACCAGCGGTTGAATTGCTGCTGGTCGTACTGGCTGGTCAGGGCGAAGAATTCGTCGGTCAGCAGAAAGCCCAGGCCCAGGCGCCAGCGCAGCGGCTGGCTGGACAGTACCGGGCGCATCGACAGGCCATACAGCAGGTGCTGCGAGGTCAGCAGCAGGGTGGTGAGCAGGATCGACGCCAGGTTGGCACCCCCCTTGAGCATGCCAATGGCCACCAGCTGCGCGGCGCCGGCGAAGACGATGGCCGACAGCCCTTGCCCCTGCCAGGCGCTGAGGTTGGCCTCGATGGCCATGGAACCGGCCAGCAGGCCCCAAGGGGCAACGGCCAGGGACAACGGGAGAATGGCAATGGCGCCGTGAAGAAAGGCTTGGCGGGCGATGTGGGGCATGATGGCTGCATGACGGCTACGAGGCAGGCCAGCATGACAGACGGGGCAGGGGATGGCTTGAACGATCTTGCTGGTCTAGGCGTGTTCGCCTCAACCTCAGTGGCCAACTGACAACAGGGCCGTAAGGCGGCCCCGAATGACCCTGGGTTATGGGCGGCTGGTCAGCAGCTGTTGCGCCGTTGCGCAGCCATTGATGTCTACGGCTTTCTGCAGCAGGCTCGTGCGCTGCTGTGGGTCGAGGTCGCCAAGCAGGCGGTACACCTCGGCCTGGTAATCGCGCTGACGCCCCCACAGCATTTCCAGGCCTTGTGGCCGGCTGCGGTTGCAAGCCAGGCGTGTGGCCGGTTGCGGGTAGTAGGGGGCGTACACGGTGGCCATGCTGGGGATGGCCTCCAGCGCTGTACGGTACTCGCTGCTGACGTTGTACGGCTGGCACCAGGTGGCAATGGCTGGCGCCGGTGCGGCAAACCCCTGCTGGAGGCTGGCTTCGAGCAACGGGCAGGCGGCCTCCGGGATTTGCGCGGCGGGCAGGTACGTCATGTAGTACAGGGCCAGGCGGTACTGTGCGACAGGGTGGCCAAGCTCTACCGATTTTTTCAGCAGGGCAACCGCTGTCGGCAAGGTGTGAGCCATGGCCTGGCCCTGGCGGCTAAGCTCAGGGTCACCGCCTACTGCGGTGCGCAGCGTGCTGTTAGCGTCGCCCTGATCATCGGCCTGCTCCAGCAGCGGCAAGGCCTGACGGTAGAGCAGGTCGGCATGAGGGTCGATGCGTACCTCCAGCGCTTGCGCGACCAATGGCATCAGCGCAGCCAATAGCGGGGGCAGGCGCCGCACAAGGTTCACAGGCAAACCCCATGGATGGCCAGGTACGGAAGGACGGCTTCGGTGTTCATGGCGGTCAAGCGTGCGCCTCGGGCAAATCGTAACGACGACGTATTCTAGCCACCCAAGGGGGGTGGCCGAAAGACCACCCGACAACTGTCAGACGAGCTTGATCGGCGTGACCTTGCGCTGGGCATGTTTTTCCTGGGCCAGCCCAAGCTTGGCGGTGATCACCTTGGCCAAGGCATTGTTGCCCAGATCGTTCAGGTGCAGGCGGTCGATGAACAGGTCGGCGCCGAACACGGGCGAGCTGTCGAGCATGCAGTTCATGTCGTAGCAGGGCACCGGGTCGGCCTGGCTTTTGATGCGGCGGAAAAATGCCGAATGCAACTGTCTGTCGAATGCGCCCTCCAGCAGCCGGTCGAAGTTCGCCGGTTGTTGCTGCAGCGCGGTCAGCATGGCTTGCTCACCGGCGGGCAGAGTATCCCGGCACCAGGGCAGCAAGGGTTGCAGGATGAAGGTGAGCGTGGCGTGGCTGTCTGCCAGCAGGCGATCCCATTGGCGCAAGGTGCGGCCAATGTTGTCGGCGGCACGGGCCAGCCGTTTTTCCGGGGGCGACAGTGGCCAGCTGACCGGAGCTGCGACCACGGGAGGGGTCAGCGCCTGGCCGATGCGCCGCCACAGCGACTGCCGACGAGGTGGTGCGCAGGGCTGCAGGCCTTCGCTGAAACTGTTGAGAAAGGCCTGGTAGGCCTTGGCGTGCTGCGGGTCGTTGGTACCTGCGAGGACTTCACACAGGGCTTCGTGGGCCAAGCTGTTGAGGCCACTGAGCACCACCACATGGCCGAGCTGACCAAGGCGGTGCTGGTGGGTCAGGAACATCATCAATTCCTGGGTGGCGTTGAGCCCGCAGCCGGCCAGGCTCAGCCAGACTTCGCCCGTGAGCATCGACAGGTGCGAGGCCACCGTGTGTTCGTCGGAGCTGGCGCCGATGCCCAGGGCTGTGGAGCCGCCGACCAGCAGGTTGATGCGCGACGCACCACCGTGCTCGGCCGCCGAAAAGCGCTTGCCGGCGCAATGGCTGTAGCGCAGGCCAAGGGCATCGGTGTTGATGGTGCCGGAGCGGTAGCCGGTTTCGTGCACATGCAGGGTATAGGGGGCACGGCGACTGCCCAGCAGGAGAAAACGCTGGTAGTCCTGCTGCAGCGGCGAAGGAGACGGGCGCGTGTCAGTCGTGGTCATGGTCTCTCCTTCGCTGATGCCGGGTGCTTTGCAGCAGGTTCAGGCCGCCAGTTCCTTGAGGTTGTACAGCAGGCCGCCGGCGGCGATCAGCAGCAGGGCGACGCCCGACGCCAGGCTGATGATGCGGTTGCTGCGCTGCGAGGCGATCTTGCCGATGGCGAAGATGTACAGGCTGAGCACGGCGAAATCGATGGCCACCCACAGTAGCGACAGCACCACCATGCTCTTGCCGAACGACTCGGTGATCTGAATGAACTGCGGGAAGAAGGCGATGAAGAAAATGATGTCTTTCGGGTTGGAAATGCCCACCATGAAGCCTTGCATCAGCCCGCCGCGCCCAGCCTTGGGGGCCTCTCTCGCCGCGTCTGACGCGGGTGCCTGCAGGGCGTCCCTCAGCGTGCCCACGGCAATGTAGCCGATGAACAGGCAGCCCAGCAGGCTCATGGTGCTGAGCCATGTTTTGTCGATGGCGGCACTGGTGAGGATGATCCACGCTGCCGCGCCAATCAGCACCAGTGATGCCCAGTTGGTGCCGACGGCGGTGAACATGGCCTTGCGCGAGCCGGAGGCGGCCGCAGTGTTGACGATCAGTGCAACCACCGGGCCGGGAGTGGCGATCAGTAGCAGCACGGTGAGGGCGTAGGTGGCGGTGAGTGCGGTATTCACGGTCAGTTCTCGATCAGTATGTCGGGTGTCGGCTGGTGTGCGGCATGGGCGTGGAACGGGCAGCGTGACGGGTTGAGCGAGCCTGCCTCCTGCAGTTGATACTGCTTCCACTCGTAGTTGTCGGTATCGCCGAAAAAGCCAAGGGTGTCGGGCACAACGCCGTCGTTGTAGTGGTGCACGCGCTCGCGAATGCGCTCGCGGATGCGCTTGCCACTCTCGGTGTTGGCGTTGGCCACTTCGTCGAAGTTCTCCCGCGGGTTGATGACGAAGGTGATGTGCTGGCCCAGGTTGCGGCTTTTCATCTGCTGATGGCCGGGGAAGTTCATGTTGATGAACAGCGGCATGCCGGCATAGCAGAACGACCAGCCGGTATCGTCGGGATCGGTCGGGATGCCTTGAGGCCAAGGGTGCGGGTCGCGCGCATGCACGCCGCGCAGTACCTTCCAGGCCAAGGCCTGCTGCTCGGCCAGGCTGCTGCCGGCTGCGGTTTCGAGAAACACCACCAAAGGGCTGCCGATGCGCTGCTTGGGTGCGATCGGTGCGACGGTGCGCACATAGTTGGCCAGGCCCTGCGCGATATCATCGGCCAGTTGCTCGGCGCGGGCGAAGAGAATGTGGCAGGTTTCGCCGTTTACCGCCTTGCGGCCGAACAGGCAGGGGAATTCGGGGTTGGCGAGAATACTGCGAAAGTGTTCTATGGTTTTGAACGTCCAGTGTTGCATGGTGTGACCATGTTCAGCGGCAAGCTCCAGCGCATCCAGGCGATAGCAATTTCCATATCCCGTAAACATGATTTCCCCAGGCGTTGATTTAAGTGAACGTTCCAGTCACATGCAGGCAGGATCTTGGTTATGTTTGTTATTTACCGGCATTTTCCGAGACGCTCTTGTCGTTGTAAAACGCGTGGAGTTATGACCTACTATTAGTCCTACTCATGCTCGGGACGCCGCCATGTCGGAACGGATTCAGGCCTTGCACGCGCTGCGTGCCTTCGAGGTGGCCTCTCGCTATGGCTCTTTCACCCGTGCGGCTGAAGAGCTGGCCCTGACCCAGGGCGCCGTCAGCCACCACATCAAGACCCTCGAAGCCCTGTTCGGCTGCGACCTGTTCGAACGTCGGGGCCCGAAACTGAGCCTGACCGAGCACGGCCGCCTGCTGGCGCAAGAGCTGAAGGTCGGTTTCAAGATCATCGAGAATGCCTGCGCACTGCTGCGTCAGGATCGCTATGGCCTGCGCCTGAAGGCGCCGTCCACGCTTACGGTGCGCTGGCTGCTGCGGGCGCTGGATGCGTTCAAGAAGGTCGAGGACAACTGCAGCGTGCAGCTGTCCAGTGTGTGGATGGATATCGACAGCGTGGATTTCTATTCCGAGCCCTACGACTGCGCCATTCTCCTGGCAAGCGGGCGTTTTCCCGCCGATATCGAGAGTTTCAAGCTGTTCGATGAATGGCTGATCCCGGTATGTCATCCGGATTACATGACGCAGGCACAACCGCAACTGTCCGACCTGCCCCGATGCGAGTTCCTCCACCCGTCACCCGACCGGCGTGACTGGCGGCGTTGGCTGGCGCGAATGGACGCGCTGGACATCAGCATCGACCAGGGGCAGGTGTTCGATACCCTCGACCAGGGCATATCGGCCGCCCAGCAAGGCCTGGGCATTTCAGTGGTCGATCTGGTACTGGCCAGCACCGACCTGGCCGCCGGGCGCCTGGTCACGCCTTTCAAGCATGCCGTGGCCACCGGCGACGGTTACTACATGACCTGGCTCAAGGCCAGCCCAAAAGCGCGGCAGATGCACAAGCTGCGTGACTTCCTGCTCGGCCAGGTACCGCCGCTGGCCTACAAGGACATCAACTACCTGTACGGTTGAATACCCGAGCGAGCATGAAGTCGATGAATACCCGCAACTTTGGCGGCATCTGCCGCCCGGAAGGCCACAGCAGATAGAAGCTGCCGCGCCGTTCCATGAAGTCGTCGAGGACACTGACCAGTGAGCCATTGGCCAGTTCGCGACCCACGTTGAAGTCCGGCAGACAGGTAATGCCGCGGTGGTTCAAGGCAAAGCAGACGCGCGTTTCGACGTGGTTGCAGACCATCGAGATGGGGATGTCATAGGCTTGCTCGGGATGCTCCTGGCGCAGCGGCCAGGTTTCCAGCTTGCCGTTGCTGGGGAAGCGATAATGCAGGCAGGTATGCGCCGCCAGGTCGCGTGGGTGCAAGGGTGTGCCGCGTTCGCGCAGGTACTCGGGCGAGGCTACCAGGCGGTGCTGAAAGTGCCCGAGGAATTTGGCGCTGAGCCGGGAATCCACCGGCTGCCCGCCGCGCATCACCACATCGAAGCCTTCGCCGACGATATCCACCATGCGGTCGGAGAAGTCCAGGTCCAGTTCAACCTGTGGGTACAGTGCCATGAACTCGGCCAGGGCCGGCATTACCAGTCTGGTCACCTGCGGCATGCTCACCCGCAGGCGCCCGCGCGGCGTTTCGCTGGCCTGCGACAGCTCCTGCTCGGTGGCTTCGATTTCGGCGAGGATGCGCCGGCTGCGTTCGAGGAACATCGTGCCCTCGGCGGTGAGGGTGATGCTGCGTGTGCTGCGGTGGAACAGGCGCACGCCCAGGCGGCTTTCCAGGCGCGCCACGCGCTTGCCCACTGCAGAGGCACTGATCCCCAGTGACTGGCTGGCGGCAACGAAGCTGCGGGTTTCGGCCACCCGGTTGAAGACCACGAAGCCGCTGAGGCTGTCCATGTCGCACTCCTGATTGCGGACGCTGATGTCCTGGGTGAGCGGCATTGTAACCGTCTTTTTCCGTAATGGCCTTGTCTAGCAGACTGTTCGCCTCGTTTCTCACTCAAGGCATTTGCAATGTCCCAGACATCTTCCGCACCGTTGCTGGCTGTCAGCAACGAACGTCTACCCGTTGGCGGTCTGCTGGCGCTGGCCATGACCGGTTTCATCGCCATTCTCAGCGAAACCCTGCCGGCGGGTCTGCTCGATCAGATCGCCGATGGCATGCACATCAGCCAGGCCATGGCTGGGCAATGGGTCACGGCGTATGCCTTGGGCTCGTTGCTGACCGCCATCCCGTTGGTGACGTTGACCCAAGGCTGGTATCGGCGCCGGGCGCTGTTGCTGGCGATCATCGGCTTCGTGCTGTTCAACGGGCTGACGGCCTTGTCGGACTCCAACACGCTGACCCTGGTGCTGCGCTTTTTCACGGGGGCTGCGGCCGGCCTGGCATGGGGCCTGATCGCTGGCCATGCCCGGCGCATGGTGCCGGTGCCGTTGCAGGGCCGGGCCATGGCCCTGGCCATGCTCGGTCAGCCGATTGCCTTGTCGCTCGGCTTGCCGATTGCGACCTGGCTGGGAGCGGGGCTGGGCTGGCGCGCGACGTTCGTGGTTGTCACGCTGGTGGCGTCGCTGCTGGTGGTGTGGGTGTTGCGATCCGTGCCGGACTACCCGGGGCAGGCTGCCGGCAAGCGCCCGGCGGCCATGCAGGTATTGCGCACGCCGGGGGTGTTGATCGTATTGCTGGTGATCCTCACCTGGATCCTTGGCCATAACATCCTCTACACCTATATCGTGCCGTTGCTGGCGGCGGCTGGCATGGCTGCGGACATTGGCCCTGTGCTGATGGTGTTTGGTCTGTCGGCGCTGGCCGGGATCGGCCTGGTAGGGCTGCTGGTCGACCGACACCTGCGCAAACTGGTGTTGCTGAGCCTGGCCGGTTTTGCCTTGGCCACGCTGGCATTGGGGCAGGCATCGTCGTGGTTTGTGTACTTGAGCATCGCCTTGTGGGGAATGACCTATGGCGGCGCCCCGACCCTGCTGCAGACAGCGTGCGCCGACGCCGCAGGCCCGGGTGGTGACGTGGCGCAGTCGATGCTGGTGACGGTGTGGAACTGCGCCATTGCCCTGGGCGGGATCATTGGCGGATTGCTGCTGGCTGGGGCCGGTGTGGAGTGGTTTGGCGGGGTGGTGCTGGTGTTGATCGCCTTGGCCTGGCTGCTGGCCGTGGCCGGGCGGGGGAGCGGTTTTGTGGCGGGGAAGCGCTAAAACACTCATGCCAGGCACGACACAGGTAGAATAACGCCATCTACAGACAATCCAGAGGTCGACGCAGTGGAGTTGCAGCAGGGTTTTGTCCTGACCCGGCACTGGCACGATACGCCGGAAGGCACCTGCGTGGAGTTCTGGCTGGCCACCGATGACGGGCCGCGGCTGTTGCGGCTTGCGGCGCAGGAGTCGGTGGCTTTCATTCCTCAGGCGCAGGCCGAGCACGCCCGTGTGCTGCTGGCCAACGAAACCGGGACGAAGCTCAAGCCACTGCGCCTGAAGGACTTCGAGCATCGCCCGATGCTCGGCCTCTATACCCGCCAGCATCGCCAGTTGATGCAACTGGAGCAGCGTCTGCGCACGGCCGGTATCGACGTGTTCGAGGCCGATATCCGGCCGCCGGAGCGTTACCTCATGGAGCGGTTCATCACGGCGCCGGTGCAGTTTACTGGCCAGCCGGATGCGCAGGGCGTTTACCGGGAAGCCCAGCTCAGGCCTCTGCCAGGCTATCGCCCGGCGCTGCGCCTGGTGTCGCTGGACATCGAGACCAGCGAGCGTGGTGAGCTGTACAGCATCGCGCTGGAGGGCTGTGGCCAGCGCCAGGTGTACATGCTCGGCCCGGCCAACGGCGATGCCAGCGGGCTTGACTTCGACCTGGAGTATTGCGCCGATCGCGCCGCCTTGATCACCCGGCTCAACCAGTGGATGGCCAGGCATGACCCGGACGCGATCATTGGCTGGAACCTGGTGCAGTTCGACCTGCGCCTGCTGCATGAGCACGCCAAGTCGTTGCAGGTGCCACTGGCCCTGGGGCGCAACGGTGCGGTCATGACCCTGCGCAGCCATGCCGGTGGCGGCCATGTTTTCGCCGATGCGCCGGGGCGGCTGCTGATCGATGGCATCGAGGCGTTGCGTTCGGCCACCTGGAGCTTTGCCTCGTTCAGCCTGGAGAACGTTGCCCAGACCCTGCTGGGTGAAGGCAAGGCCATCGACACGCCGTACCAACGCATGGACGAAATCAATCGCCGCTTCGCCGAAGACAAACCGGCCCTGGCACGCTACAACCTGAAGGACTGCGAACTGGTCACGCGCATTTTCGCCCATACCCGGCTGCTCGACTTCCTGCTCGAACGGGCCTCGGTGACGGGATTGGCCGTGGACCGCAGCGGTGGGTCGGTAGCCGCGTTCTGTCACTTGTACATTCCACAGATGCACCGCCTTGGCTTTGTCGCGCCCAGCCTTGGCAGCCGGCCGGACGAAGCCAGCCCCGGCGGGTTTGTCATGGATTCGCGGCCAGGGCTTTACGACTCGGTGCTGGTGCTGGACTACAAGAGCCTGTACCCGTCGATCATCCGGACCTTTCTCATCGACCCGGTCGGGCTGATCGAAGGCCTGCGCCAGCCTGACGACGCACATTCGGTCGAGGGCTTTCGCGGTGGGCGTTTTTCACGCACACAGCACTGCCTGCCAGCCATCGTCGAACGGGTGTGGCAGGGCAGGGAAGCGGCCAAGCGCGAGGGCAATGCGCCGCTGTCGCAGGCCTTGAAAATCATCATGAATGCCTTTTATGGCGTGCTTGGCTCCAGCGGTTGCCGTTTCTTCGACCCGCGCCTGGCGTCGTCGATCACCATGCGCGGCCACCAGATCATGCGCCAGACCAGGTCCCTGATCGAGGCGTGTGGCTACGATGTGATCTACGGTGACACCGACTCCACCTTTGTCTGGCTCAAGGGTGCCCACGCCGAGGAAGACGCGGCGCGTATTGGCCGCGAACTGGTGGCAAAGGTCAACCAATGGTGGCAAGCCCATCTGCACGAGACCATGAACCTGCACAGCGCCCTCGAACTGCAGTTCGAGGTGCACTACCGGCGCTTCCTGATGCCCACCATCCGCGGCACCGACGAGGGCAGCAAGAAGCGCTATGCCGGCCTGGTGCAGCGGGCCGACGGTGCTGAAGAAATGGTTTACAAGGGCCTGGAGTCGGTGCGCACCGACTGGTCACCGCTGGCCCGGCAGTTCCAGCAGGAACTCTACGGCCGTGTGTTCCGCAGCGAGCCCTACCGTGATTATGTACGCGAGTATGTACGGCGCACGTTGGCGGGCGAGCAGGACGAACTGCTGGTTTATCGCAAGCGCCTGCGTCGCCCGCTGGCCGATTACCAGCGCAACGTGCCGCCGCATGTGCGTGCCGCACGCCTTGCCGACGACTACAACAAGCGCCTGCAGCGCCCTCTGCAGTATCAGCGTGGTGGCTGGATCAGCTACGTGATCACCACCGCCGGGCCTGAGCCGCTGGAAAACCTGCAGGCACCGATCGACTACGATCACTACATCAGCCGTCAGCTACTGCCGGTGGCCGACGCCATCCTGCCCTTTGTCGGCGATGATTTCGCGCGCCTTACCGACCATCAGTTACTGCTGTTCTGAGCGGGTGGTAGATAGCTAGGCGTCAGCATGACGCAACAGTCTTCAGACTCGGCCTTCCATGTCGTCGCGGAGGCAGAGATGCAGAACAATAGCAGTCAACCATCGGCTGCGGTCGATACCCTTGCCATGGCACAAGCATGCCAGGACCACTACATCGCACAGCGGTTGCCGGCCTGGATGAAGCGGCTGAGCATGGCCGAATTCACCCTGCTGAGCGAGGCGCTGCCTGAACTGCTGGCCTGCCGTGCAGGCTTGTCGTCAGTGCTGGCGCGGCTAGGCAACCTGAATGCATTTGCCCGGCCCTTGCTGCAGCAAGCGCTCGGTGCCCACGGCGACCTTGATGTCGATCGCCTGTACTTTCGCCAGTGGTACACCTTTCCCTCACACACGATCCATTATGTAACCAGTAGGTTTCCGGTTGTCGGCAGCGACTACTACGACATTCCTCTGCTCGAGGCCGCTTTGTGCAATTTCACTGCAGACCAGCAGCGCGACCAGGCACAGGGCAATTGCCTGGTCGATGTGCGCGGCGCAAGGCGCAGTGAGCTGTCTGCACCGGGCTTCGCCAGGCTGTGTCGAGCGCTGGATCTTGGGCAGAAATACCAGGCGCATCTGGATTCGGTACTTCAGCCCGAAGTCAGGGGATTGCTGACGCGACGGCAACGCTACAGCATGCTGGTGGATGCCCTGCAGGCCAGGGCGCAGGGCATATTGAGCGCAGACGAACTGCAGTGGGTGGTGGCGCTCTGCACCAAGGACACGCTCGACAAGCTCGAAGGCGCATCGGTTCGCGTGCGCCAGTTGGCGGTGTTCGGTTGCCGCTTGCAGCAAATCGTCGTGCTGGACGTGATCGACGCGGGCTTGCTGTTCAACACCAGCAAGCGCGTGCTGGTCTATGTACCGGGTGACCCGCACGGCCCCTGGAGCGTGCGCAGCGACCTGGAAGATTATGCCCGCCGGGTGCTTGGCAAACGCCTGCGCAAAGATGACTACCGGCGTTTCTTCAACCGCTTCGTGCGCCGACGCGATAGCCAGCGATTCTTCTCGGCCGTCAGTGAGCGGCTCGATGACGTGCCCGGCTGGGCAACCCGGGACCTCGATGAGCAGACCTTTGCCTATCGCCTGCCATTGTTCGAGCACCTTGCTGACGACTGGGTCGCGCGGATCAAGGACGATGCTGCGATCATCGCCCCGCCCGTGGCCTTGCTTGATCGCGAGGTCCAGGCCGAACACGCCCGCCGTTTGCGTGCTGAAGGCTGGACCCTGTTGGGTGTCGCAGGGTTCTTCGTTCCGGGCATCGGCGCGGTGTTGTTGGGGGTGATGGCCTGGGAACTGCTTGAGCAGACGTTCCAGGCTGTAGGGGACTGGCAGGAAAACGAACGCAATGCAGCGCTGGCGCACCTGCTGAATGTAGGCAAAGGGCTGCTGGCTGTCGGGGCAACCGTTGCGGTAGTCGCCACGGCCCGACGCGCCTGGAGTCTGGTGGACAACCTGGTACCGGCGCAGCTGGAAAACGGTGAGGAAAAACTGTGGAACGCAGACCTCGGCCCCTATCGCTGCGAAAGCCCGCCAGACACGGCGGTGCCGGACATGGAGGGTGTGCACCGTGTTGGCGAGCGCCGCTGGATCAGCATGGACGGGCACTGGTATGAGATGACCTGGCACAACGACGATGAACAGTGGCAATTGCTCCCTTATCAGGGCTATGCGCCGCCGCTCCGTCACAATGGGGCCGGTGCGTGGCGGCTGTGGTGCGAACAGCCCGCCGGGTGGGGCGACACACGCCAGTTGTTCCGCCGCCTGGGCGGGCCATTCAGCGACCTCGACGACGCGCAGATCGACCGGTCGCTGGCAATTCATGGCCTGGATGATCAGCATCTGCGGGCATGGCATGTGTATGGCCGACCGCCGGAGGCCGCGCTGCTCGACACCGTCACACGCGTGCGGCTCGCTGGCAGGATTGGTACGTTGGTCAACCAGTTGCGCGAGGGCGGTGTAACCGCAGACCCGCAACTGCTGGAGCGGGTCATGCGCCTTCCACAAGCCGCCGGCAAGGAAGGAGCAGCGTTGGCCGATGTGGCTTGGGCCGGGCGACGAGAACTGCTTCAGGCGTTGTACGAAGAGCAGAATCCCGACACTGAAACTGGCCGCCTCTTACGACAGAACTTTGCCAGCCTGCACCGCTTGGCCGCGGATGAGGTGCTGCGCGATGCCAGCGAGGATGACCTGCAGCTTTTGCGTGAGACGGGGCGTGTGCCGTTGCTGATGGCCGAGGCAGCAAGGTTGCAGGTTGCGCGGATTCGAATGGCGCGGGTGTACGAGGCGCTGTGCATCGATACGCCGCAAAACCTCGACCTGGCGCGTGTGGTCCTGAACCTGCTGGTGCATGTGCCGGGGGCTGGCGGGCCGGGGTGGCGATTGTACGACGGTGATGCCAGCGAGCCGTTACTGACGGTCGAGGGATCGGCGCAGACGTTTGACCTGCTTCATCGTCATGGGCTGTTCCGCCTGCGTGCCCCAACGCACACGGTTGCCGGTGAGAGGGGCGAGTTGTTCGAGACCTTGGCCGCAGCCTATGACGACGCATCGCAAGCGGCCATCGGCCAAGGCCAGCCCTTCGTGCCTGCGTTGCGCCAGGCGCTGACCAACGTTGCTTTCGACCAGCGCCAGACCGTGGTGAACCTGCTCAGGCTGGAACAGCCGAGCGGCTCGTTTCTCGCGCCGCAACGTCTTGCTGATGGCCGGATTGGTTACCCCATGGCGGGCGGCAGGCTCTGGGGGGCGTTAGGGCGAAACCGGCCAAGGGCGCTTCAGGCCCGGTTGCGAGACCTGTACCCGGCCTTTACCGACGAACAGATCGGGCGCTGGTTGGCCTCAAGTGACGCGCAGGCCCGGTTATCTGTGCTGGAACAGCAATATGGGGTGCTCAAAAGGCACTTGACCCAGTGGGCACGCAGTGCCTTGCTGTCACCAGAACTGGCCGCCCGGCGTGAGTTCAGAAAGGGGCTGATCAACTGCTGGCGCTGTCTTGTGCCGGAACTGCAAGGGCAAGCGGCACTGGACGACGGGCGTTTCATGCTGACCCAGACCATCAGCCGTTTGCGCCATCTGCCGGCCCTGCCCGCGCAAGTGGGCTTTCCTCACGTCTCGATCCTGGCCTTGCGCGCCATGCGCGTGGAGCACGTTCCGGACGAGTTTCTGCGGGCGTTTCCCAACTTGCGCAACCTGGAAATCACCCATTGCCGACTCACGCGCTTGCCATTGCCTCTGATGCTTGTCCAGAAGCTGGAGGTACTCGACTTGTCTGGTAACCAGATCACGCTCGACCAAGGCCAGGCGTTGGTCCTGGCAGATTGCCGGTCCCTGGTGTACCTGAACCTTTCGGACAACCCGTTGCGCAGGGCATTTTCCGTCCAGGCAATGACCGAGCTGAATGCCCTCTACCTGTCAAACACCCAGATGCCCGGGTTTCCCTACGGGCTGATGGACGCGCCAGAACTGCACACCCTGAACCTCAGCGACAACCGTATTTCTGAACTGCCCGAGGGTTTTCATCAGTCGCAGTTGTGGCGTTCGGGCAGGGTCGAGCTTTCCGGCAATCCGCTGGAGGCAGCATATGACGGGGTTTCAACCTGGCATTTGCTTGAGGCCAGTCGCGTGCCTTACCGGTTGCGCTTTCTGGATGCGTTACCTGGCGAACGTCGAGATGAAATGGCCGCACTGTGGGCCCATGTGGAGTCCGAGGAGCAGTCGGAGGAATTCTTCAATACCCTGTCGATGCTGACAGAGTCGGGTGCCTTCAATCGCTCATCGACCGCGTCCGCGCTCGCGGCCCGTGTGTTCGACATGCTCCAGGCGATGTCTGAGCATGATGCCCTCAGGCATGAGCTGTTCGAGCACGCAGCGGCGACCGGTTGCCAGGATAATGCCACCGCTCGTTTCGCTGACCTGGAACTGCGACTGATGATATGGCGCACGCGGCACGGTGAATCTGCCCGGCGGCCTGAGCTGGCCTTGCTAAGGCTCGGTGCCGGGATGTGGCGCTTGGCGTTGCTCGATCAGCTTGCCGCTGAACATGCCTATCGGGTGGGGGCGGGCGCTGAGTCGATCGAATTTGCCTTGGCCTATCGAATCGCCTTGCGCAATGTCCTGGACTTGCCTGCCCAACCCGGTGAAATGCTCTATGCAGGCATCCCGGCGCTGAGCCATCAGGACCTTCTCCTGGTCCGTGAAAGGGTCCTGATGAAACAAACCCGGGAAGATATCGCTCATTATCTGTCACGGCAGTGGTTCTGGCAGGATTACCTGCACAAGACTTTCCCGGTTCGCTTGCAAGTGCCACCCTCCATGCACGCTGAACTGGAACGGCTGATGGCGTTGGGAAATCGGGAAGAGGATATCGCACGGCTGCAGACCAGCAACCAGCAACGCGAGCATGCGGTGTTGCTGCAGTTGACGCTGGAGGCGCTGGACCGGAACACGGTGCAGCGTCCGCTCAGCTAGCGGGTTGGCGGTTGTCTGAGCGCAGGCATTAGCTATATAGCGCCTGGCGGGGAGCAGGCAACTTAGTCTGGCCTCTTTTCATGAAGAGGCCCCCGCTATGGACACCACTTTGCCGTCAGATGCGCAGGCCGCCATCGATGCTTTCCAGGACGGCATCATCGGCAGGCGCCTGCCACCTTGGTTGCGTCATGCACCTGCTGAGCAACTGCCTGAGATCGGCAGGGCATTGTCAAACAGCCTTCGCTGCTGTGAGCAAGTGAACACGGTGCTGCGAGGTATCGAGGGCATCGACAGTTTCGTCGCATCAGCCCTGGGGAAGGCCCTCGACGAGCGTTATGGGCTTGGCCGTAACCCTTACTCGCTCAGGTTTCTGGAGGGCCGCCGGGAAGCTGTGATCAACAGTCAGCCGGTGGGCGCGCACCTGACGGCCGTGGTCTATGAAGAAAAGCCGCTGCTCGAAGTGGCATTGCGCAACTTCACGGCCGCCCAGGCGCAGGAAGGTGGCCAGCCGCGCGGTAACCGCCTGCTGCTTCCACGCCACGGCACGGTCAAACCCCCTACAAGCATCGAGTTTGCCGGACTGTGTCGTGAGCTGGACCTGGGTGAGCGCTATCAACGTCATCTGGATGCCATCCTCACGCCCGCTGGCAGTGCCGAGCGCCTGGTGTCTCAGTTTGTAGATGCCAGGCGCTACACCATGCTTGTGGACGCCTACAAAGCCAGGCAGGAGGGAACGCTGGATGCCAGCGAACTCAATGTGATGGTGGCTGTGTGCGAGAAGGGGGAACTGCCGCGCCTGGCGGGCGACCTTGTGCTGGCCAGGCAACTGAAATTGCTGGGTTGCCCGATCGAGCAGGTCACCGTGTTCGTTGTCATTGAGCAGGGCGTCCTGTTCAACACGACGCGGCGGGTTTTGCTTTACGTGCCTGGGGACCCTTTTTCGCCTTGGCGCGCGTTCGAGAGCATCGACAAACTGAACCGCGAACTGGGCCGTTGCTTGCGAGACAAGGCCTACCAGCGTTTTTTCAGCCGCTTCGTGCTGCGGCGAGACAGCCAGGCTTTTTTCGCCCAGGTCGCGGAGCGCTTCGATGACCTGCCGAGCTGGGCTTTTCGCGATCTCGAACCGCGCTTGCAGGCTTACCCGCAGCCGTTGTTCATCAGCCTGGCACAGGCACGTATCCACCAGATCAAGGACGATGCGGCGATGATCGCGGTCCCTGTGGCCAGGCTGGATCGTGAGGTTCAGCGCCAGCATGACCTGCGCCTTGAAGCCGAAGGATGGGCGCTGCTCAACCTGGCCAGTTTCTTTCTGCCAGGGCTTGGCCTGGCGCTGCTGGCCGTGACGGCCTGCGAACTGCTGGGTGAGGTCTACCATGGCGTCGAGGCCTGGCAGGAAGGCGATCGCCAGGAGGCGCTCGACCATTTGATCCATGTGGCGACAGACCTTGCCGTGCTGGCGACCACGGTAGCCGGGGTGGGTGTGGCTCGACGGGTTTGGGCACGCTCTGCGAAGGTCGATGCCCTGGTGCCGGCTCGGCTGGAGGACGGCACAGAGAAACTCTGGCAACAAGATTTGACCCCGTTTCAAAGCCAGGCACCCGTTGCAGCCTCAAGCCCGGACGCCTTGGGTATTCGGCGTCAGGACGGGCGGGCCTGGATCGAAATGGACGGGCATCACTATCGCGTGACAGAGGCGGGTGATGATCAATGGCAGTTGTATCCGGTCGACGGCCACGGGCCGTTGCTGCGTCCCAACGGCTCAGGTGCCTGGCGGTTGTGGTGCGAGCAACCGGCTCGGTGGACCGACAAATACCGCATGTTCCGGCGTCTGGGCGAACCCTTCAGTGGGCTGAATGACGAACAGATCGATCAGGTTCTGCTGTTCCACGGCCTTGATGGCGACGACCTGCGTGGCCTGCATGTACACGCCCAGGCACCGAGCCCCGGGATGATCGACAGCGTGGCGCGGGTCAGGCTTGATCAACGCATCCGCAGCATGATTGGCCGTTTGCGCAGCGGCGAGCCGGTAGACGATACAACAGTGCTCGATCACGCTCGGCGCTTGCCAGGCGCGAGTGGCCTGGCAGATCAGGCACTGGCCGCGTTGGCCTGGACGCAGCGGCGAACACTGCTGCAGCACCTTTTCGAAGCCTTGCAGCCCAGCGATACCCCTGGCAGCGCGGCGCTGCGCCGGGTGTTCCCGGGGCTGAGCGCGCGCACTGCGCAAGCACTGGTACAGGCCGCCAGCAGCGTTGATCGCATGCGGCTGCTGTCCAGCGGAAGGGTTGCACTGGGGCTGGCCGAGGCGGCAAGGGGCAGCGTGCTGGCTACCCGCCAGGCTCGGGTATTTGAAGCGTTGTACCTTGATACGCCGCAGCATGCAGACCTGGCACGGGTGGCCTTGGGCTTGTTGCGGTATCTACCCGGAAGCGAACAAGGTGTGTGCTGGCGCCTTTACGAAGGCTCCCTGGGCGGGCCGATACTGGCGAAGACCGAGCAAGGGCAGCGGGCGTTCGATCTGGTGCACGTTAACGGTAGGTTTCAACTGCATGGCAGCCAGGGCACGGGGCTGGGTGAGGCAGGTGAGTTGTTCGACGTCATGGCGCCAGCCTATACCGAAGCGCAACGGCAGGCGATGGGGATCGGCGATCCCTTCGAGCACAACCTCAGGGTGATACTGGCGCGCGAAGCGGCACGCCATCGTGATGAGATCAGTCGTTTGCTTGGCGCGGTACGCCCAGGTGCTGTCCGAGGGCCCGTGCGCTTGGCCGATGGACGTATTGGCTACCCGCTGGGTGGTGGCGGAGTGGGTGGTTTCGCATCAAGGGGGAGTGCCCTGAGGGCAACGCTGCGCGATCTCTTTCCGTGGTTGAGTGATGAGCAGGTCGAGACCTTCGCCGATGACGCCAGGCGTTCAGGGCATCAGATTGAACACGTACTGGCTGACCTTCGCAATGAGTTCGCCATCCTGCGCATGACACTGAATACCTGGGTGGCACGAGGGCAGGGCGATGTCAGGGAAGATCGAGAGGCTCTACGCCAGACGTTGTTCAATTGCTGGCGGCGGTCGGTGGGCGTGGGGGAACTGCAAATCAATGCACAGGAAAACCTCCACGTCATGTTCTGCAATTTCAGATCGAGCGGCTTGCCCAACATACCCCCACAGGTCAGCTTCAGAGGTGTGACCAGCCTGTCGCTGCTGCACCTTGACCTTCTGGAGGTGCCCAGCAGCCTATTGCTGGCTTTCCCTAACCTGCAAACCCTCGATCTGGGTGGGAACCTGCTGACGCGCCTTCCGCAGCCGTTGCTGCAGATAGCGCAGTTGCGGCATCTGAGCCTGACCAACAACCGGATCGTCCTGAACATTGCACAAACCGCCACACTGGCCAGTTGCACGAGCCTGCAGTCTCTCGACCTGTCCCACAACCCCCTGGGGAGCAGGTTCACGTTGGCGGGTTTGGCTGAATTGCGTTGGCTGAACTTGCGCGACACACAGATCTCGCAGTTTCCACTGGGCGTGTTCGACAACGCTCAGTTGGTATCCATTGACTTGCGGGATAACCGGATCAGGCACATTCCAGAGGGTTTCTATCAGTTGCCCGTGTGGCAGCGGCGGCGGTTCCGCTTGAATGCGAACCCCTTGGGCGAGGCCCAGACGTCACGCTTGCAGGCTTCGTTGAGCAGCGACGATCCTGCCCTCGACGAGGAGCAAGTGCTTCTGCGGCTGCAGCACGCGCGTGAAGTATGGGGGGATGCCGTGGCCCCGGAGCATCGCGGCTTGATGCTTGCTGCCTGGGACTCGCTGGATTCAGGGCAGGACGCCGAGCGTTTTTTCCGGGTGCTTCGCCAGTTGTTGCTGTCCGAAGACTTTCGTGTCAATGCGCGTGCACTGGGCAATCGGGTAATGGCGGTATTGCAAGCGATGGCCATTACGCCAGAGCTGCGGCAAAACTTGCTGTCAGTGGCCAATGATGAGTGGGGGTGCCAGGACGGTGCAACCTGGTGCTTGAGCAACCTTGAACTGAATTTGTTGGTTTGGCAGGTTGAGCACGCGGCTCAGGGAGGAAGCGAACGCGCTTTGCTAGACCTGGGCAGACGTTTATGGCGCCAGGATGCAGTCGACCTGTTCGCTACCCGATGGGCGCTACAGCATGGCAGGACGCAGGAAGGAAGCGAGGTGGGGTTGGCTTTCAGGATCGGGCTGAGGGAGCGTCTCGACCTGCCATTGCAGGTGGGAGAAATGAGCTTTCTTGCGATCTCAGGCGTCCTGGATGCGGACCTTGCACAAGCAGAGGCTGCGGTGCGGGATGCAGAAACCCCGGAAGAGGTTGCCCGCTCCATGGTTGACCGTGAATTTTGGCAGGCGCACCTGGAGCGTTCCCATCCTGAGCGATTCGCTGCGGTCGACCTGCCGTTCAGAAGGCAGCTTGAAAGGGTGCTTGACGACGAAGCGCTGAGCGAAGGGGCCATGATCGACCAGGCGGATGCCATTCGTGATGCTCAGCGCGCTGCACGCAGAGGGCTGATGCTGGATATGACGATTCAAGCGATGGAAGAGGGACCCAAGGGGCCATCGATCGATGTGCGTTGACATACGCTCAGGGCAAGGGCTCGCCTGGCCCTGCCAAAGCGGCTTTGGGCTATGCTCAATCAAGCTGACTGTGGTTTGTACCAGCGACGTAGTCTTGGCTTCAGGTGGCTCGGAAATCGACAGTTACTTTTGCACACCCCGTTCTGGAATGAAGTGGTTTAGGCTCCCTGTCGGATTTTTCTCCATGATCTGTAGTCATTGGTTTATCGAGACAATAAGGAGATACGCATGCTTGTCCGGTCACTGACCCTCGCAACCTTGCTTGCTGTTGCCGGCCCCCTGTTTGCCGCAGACAGTGATGCGCCTCTAGCCAAGGAACTGGGCAAGGCCAGACCATTGGTGGTTATCGCTCCCAGCAGTGCCGACCCGACGTTGCGAGGGCTGAACAAGGCGCTTGAGGACCCGGCCACCCAGGCCGCGTTCAAGGAGCGCAACCTTGTCCTGTACAGCGTCGCCAACATGATGGGCAAGCGAGAAGACAAGAACCTGGAGCAGCAGACCACAATGGCCCTGATTCGGGAACTGAAGCTGGGGGCGAGCAAGGGTACCAAGGTGATTCTGGTGGGCAAGGACGGTGAGCGGCACATGCTCAAGGACGACGACACCGGCGAGGCCATCGACCCGCAGGTGATCCTCAAGGCGGTCGATGATCTACCTGCCAGCGAAAAGGCGGTGGCGGCACCCGAGCCCGTAGCGGCGGCCCCGCAAGCCAAGGAAAAGGACAGCAAGCCGGCCAAGCCCGCCAAACCAGCGGCCCCGCCCAAACCGCTGGAAGACTGATCACGCCTCATGGCCCCAAGGCACCTTGGGGCCCGTTGCCGGGTGGTGTGTATCGCACTGTATCTGCCTGTGCTGCAGACCTACTGCCATACAAAAGCGCGCCTGGCACGATACATCCCCGACAAACCGCAACGGCCTAATGGCTCCACTTTCCAACCCCAGTGGAGCTGCATCATGACTCAAGCAAAAAACACCCTCGGCCTGCTCGGCGCCGCCCTGATCGGCAGCATGGCATTGAGCAACAGTGCGTTCGCCGTCGAGCCGCTGGCTCAAGGTTACCAACTGGCCTCGGCCAAAGTGGCCGGCGAGGGCAAGTGTGGTGAGGGCAAGTGCGGGGGGAGCGGCAAGGCTTCCCAAAGCGAAGGCAAGTGCGGTGAGGGCAAGTGCGGCGCCGGCGCCAAGGCCGGGGCTGAGGGCAAGTGTGGTGAAGGCAAGTGTGGTGACGCCTCGTTCGCCAGAACCGACAGCAATCACGATGGCAAGGTCTCGCGCGATGAGTTTCTGGCGGTGGCCAAGGACCGTGCCGGTGATTTCGACACGATCGACCGCAACCATGACGGTTTCATCTCCGAGCAGGAAGCGGCGGATCACCTCAAGGCGATTTACCAGGCCAATGGCAAAGCCATGCCGGACGGCTTGTTCAGCCACCTGACCGGCAAACCCTGACGTTCTACCCCATGAAACGCCACAACGCTCCTCCTGCTGGCCAGGTGGGGCGTTGTGCCTGTTGGAGAACTTTTATGTTTCCTGCGATGTTGAACGTCGGCCTAGGCTTGCGTCGCGGCCTGTTGCCGGAACTGCTGGCCATGGAGGCGGGTGCAGTGGACTTTCTGGAGTGTGCGCCGGAAAACTGGATTGCCGTGGGCGGCGCCTATGGCAAGGGCTTGGCCCAGTTGGCGGAGCGCTTTGCTGTCACCTGTCATGGGTTGTCTTTATCGCTGGGTGGCAGTGCGCCGCTGGACCGCCATTTCCTCGAGCAGACCCGGCAGTTTCTCGACCGATACCAGGTGCGACTGTACAGCGAGCACCTGAGCTACTGCAGTGATGACGGGCACCTGTACGACCTGATGCCCATCCCGTTCACCGATGAAGCCGTACGCCATGTGGCCGCGCGCATACGCCAGGCTCAGGAGCAGCTGGAGCGGCGCATTGCCGTGGAGAACATCAGCTACTATGCCGCGCCGTATCAGGCGATGAGCGAGCTCGACTTCATCCAGGCGGTGCTCGAAGAAGCGGATTGTGACCTGCTGCTGGACGTCAACAATGTCTATGTCAACGCCTGCAACCATGGCTACGACGCCCAGCAATTCCTTGCAGGCTTGCCCCAGGCGCGGGTGACCGGGATGCACGTTGCCGGGCATTACGATGAAGCGCCGGACCTCAAAGTGGATACCCACGGGGCAGCCGTGAAGGAGGATGTCTGGGCGCTGTACGCCAGCGCTTGTGCGCGCTTTGGCGTACAGCCGACGGTGCTTGAACGTGATTTCAACTACCCGCCCTTGGCCGAGCTGTTGGCCGAGACGGCGCGTATGCGTGCTGTGCAATGCGCTGCCGGAGGGCAAGCAGATGAATGAGACCCTGCGTGCGCAGCAGTATGCCTTGGCCCGTCACCTGCGCGACCCACAGCGCCATGCCCCGCCGCCCGGCGTCGAGGCCCGGCGCCTGAAGGTTTACCGTGAGTTGTTCTATGGTGCCATCGAAGGCTTGCTGGCTGGCAGCTTCCCGGTGATGCGCCAGGCGTTGGGCGAGCAGCGCTGGCATGCCCGAGTACGTGATTTCTACGCCAGTTACCGTTGCCAGACGCCGTTGTTTACCGAAATTGCCGAGACGTTCGTCGACTACTTGCAACATGTGGCGCTGGACACCCCTTGGCAGCTGGAGCTGGCGCACTATGAGTGGGTCGAGGCGCAACTGTACCTGAGCGATGCCGAGGACCCGGCGCATGACCCGGGTGGTGACCTGCTGGCTGGAGAGCCGTTGTTGTCTTGTGTGGCGCGGGTCCTGGCCTATCGTTGGCCGGTGGAACGCATTGGCGTGGACTACCAGCCAACGGCTGCCCCAGCATCGCCGAGCTTGCTGCTGGTTTATCGCGATGCCCGGTTGCAGGTGCGCTTTGCCCGGTTGGCACCTATGGCGTATCGGTTGCTGGTGGAGCAAGGAACTGGAAGAGAGCGGCTGCAGGCATTGGGCGGAGATATGCAGCAAGGGTTGGCATTGTTGGAAGCATTGCGCGAGCAGGGTGTCATTGTCGGAACAGTTTGAAGGCATTGGGGGGCTGCGCAGCAGCCCCCGATCCTCATCTGCCGAACCGCATGCCCAGCCAATGATCGAGGCTAAGGCGCCCGGCGCCCTTGAGCAGCAGTGGCAGCAACGCCACCAGGTAGATCAGCGGCAACTTGTAATTGCCGAAGCCCTGGTCGGTAATGGCATAGCCTTGGGCCAGCTCCGCCAGGCCCGACCAGTGCGCCGGCCAGTGCACTGCCGCTATCGCTACAACGGTCACCACCATCAAACCCAATGATGCCAGCCGGGTACCCAGGCCCAGCAACAGCAGCAACGGCAGTACCAACTCGGCCCACATCGACAGCTGCCAGTTCAGCTCCGCGGGCAGCAGGTTGAAGGGGAACGGGAAGCTGGTCTGCAGGTCGGCGAACCAGTTGCTGCCGTTGAATTTCTCCAGGCCGGATTCGTAAAACTCCCAGGCCAGAAATACCCGTAATGGCACGTCGGCGCTCCAGCTGCCGAGGCGGTCAACGGTGGTCAGGGTACGGGTCAAGGTCGTCATTTGCGGTGCTCTCTTCAGGCAAGGGCGCGGGTGCTGCGGCGTTGTTTACGGGCCACTTTGGCGGTTAGCTTGACGGCGATGGCGCTGAACATCAGGGCGAACGCCAGCGGGTACCAGCCCCCCATGGGAATGCGCTTGTAGAACGACAGGCAGAACACGGCAGCCAGCACCCACATGCCGCTGCTGTGCAGCGCTTGCCAGGCACGGCCGCCCAATAGCCGCATGGGGGCCTTGAACGAGGTGGCGGTGAGCAGCAGCAAGAACAGGTAGCCGACCGTGCCGGGCAGGCTGGAAGTGAGCGTGCGGCCGGCCCAGAACAGCTCGGGGAATTGCTGGGCGTAGCGATAGATCAGCACGCCATGCACGGTGTGGGAGAACGCGAATGCCAACCCCAGGTAGCGTCGCTCCTGGAGGATGCGGCGGCTTGCTGTGCCAGGCAGCAAGGTCACCAGCGACGAGGCCAGGAACGCCAGCAGGAACAGTGCGAACGAGCTGCGTGCGGTGGCACGGATGGCACTGCGCAAGCCGTCCGGGTCAGGTTGGCTGGCCAGGACTACGGCGGTCATCGCCAAGGTCAGGCCGGCGAGGGCGGCGAACAGCGTCCAGCCGGTGGGCAAGGTGAAGGCTTTCATCAGGGACTCCCGGGGTGTGGTTGTGTGACCGGGAGTGTCTCGAGGCGGGGTATCTGCAGTGTGTCAGGGGGATGCAGTTGTGTATCTGTTTGTAGAGGCGACCTCGCTTTTTACAGGAACGGCCCGATCGAGACACAAGGCCGTTCCTGCCAACGATCGCAGAAGCCGTTCAGGTGAGTTCGATCTGCGCGCACAATCCGCCCTGTTCGCGGTTGCTCAGGGTCAGCCGGCCCCCCATGGCCCGGATCAGCTGGTGGGCAATGGCCAGGCCCAAGCCGGTGCCACCCGTGCTGCGATTGCGTGAACCTTCCACCCGGTAGAACGGCTTGAGCACTTCATCCAGCTCGTCAACGGGTATCCCGGGCCCGTTGTCGAGCACGCGGATGATGGTGGTACTGCCCTCGCGAGACACTTGCAGCTCGGCAGCACCTGCAAACTTCAGGGCGTTGTCGACCAGGTTCACCAGTACCCGGCGCAGCGCATGCGGGCGGGTTTCCAGCAGGGTATCGCTGCTGCCGTGGCGTTCGACCTGGGCGCCGCTGTCCTGGTAGTCGAATACCAGGCTGTCGAGAAAGGCATCAAGGTTGACCCGGCAGGTCGCTTCGGTGCTGCTGTCCATGCTGCGGGCATACGCCACGCCTTCGCGCACCAGGTGTTCCATTTCATCCAGGTCGCTCCCGAACTTGTCCCTTTCGACCCCCTCATCCATCACTTCGACCCGCAACTTCATGCGAGTGATCGGGGTTTGCAGGTCGTGGGAAATGGCCGCCAGCAACTGCATGCGTTCCTTGAGGTGGGCAGCAATGCGCGCCTGCAGGGCGTTGAAGGCCACGGCAGCGTAACGCACCTCGCGTGGCCCGCTTTCATCCAGTTGCACGCCGGGCTGGTCCGGGTCGAGGTTGTCCACTGCCTGGGCCAGACGGGTTAGCGGGCCGATGGCCAGGCGTACCGCCAGCCAGGTACACAGCAACAGCACAGCCAGCTGAATCAGCAGTACCACGGGCAACCAACGGGCTACCGGGACCGGTGCTGGCGTCACGTCGATGGTAAGTGGCGCGCCGTCGGCCAGCTTCAGGTGCGCCTGGAAGTGCGCATTGGGCCCCGGGATTTCCAGGAAGGTCAGGCGGTAGTCGCTGCCAATGGCCTTGACGATCGACGCGGCGGCCATCGGTGGGTCACTGCTGGGCATCGCTTCGCCTGCCAGGCCCTGGTCGAGGCGATAGCGGTAGGTGCGCCGTTCCAGGCGTGGCAGCCAGGCGGCACGCTCGGCTGCGGGCAGGCGGTCAAGGATGGCAACCGAAGTCGCCACGTCCTGTTCGAGGTTACTGAGCATCATCGAGCGGCTGCTGATATAGCGCTCGTAGGCCTGCAGGCCGAACGACAGACCATAAGCCAATACCAGGCCGGTGAAGAAGATCAGCGCCAGACGCGAGGCCAGGGTGCGCGGCCATTTCATGAGGGGGTCTCGAGCAATTGCACCGGCAGCGAAAACACGTAGCCCTCGCTGCGCACGGTCTTGATGCAGCTGGGCTCGCGGGCATCGTCACCCAGGCGCTGGCGCAGGCGGCTGACCAGCAAGTCGATGGAGCGGTCGAAGATGTCGGCTTCGCGGCCCTGGGTCAGGTTAAGCAGCTGTTCGCGGCTGAGCACCCGCTGCGGGTGGTCGAGGAACACCCGCAGCAGGCGGTATTCGGCGCCGCTCAGGGCCACCAGGGTTCCTTCGCTGTCGAGCAGGTGGCGCGCGGTGGTGTCCAGGCGCCATTGACCGAAACCCAGCAGGCGGCTGCTTTCACTGATGGTCAGGTTGGGGGGCAGCATGCGTGTGCGGCGCAGCACGGCGTTGATGCGGGCGAGCAGTTCGCGGGCCGAGAACGGTTTGGTCAGGTAATCGTCGGCGCCCATTTCCAGGCCGATGATGCGGTCGGTTTCGTCATTGCGGGCGGTCAGCATCAGCACCGGCGTATTGCGGTGCTTGCCGGCGCGCAGCTCGCGGCACAACAGCAGGCCGTCGTCGCCAGGCATCATGATGTCGAGCACGATCAGGTCGACGCTGTTGGCTTCGAGAAAGGCGCGCATCTGCCGGCCGTCGGCAACGATGCTGGTGCGCAGGCCGTTCTTCTTCAGGTAATTGCCGACCAGTTCGCGGATCTCGCGGTCGTCGTCGACGATCAGGATGTGATCGACGTGTTCCATGCGCTGGGTTCCTGTGCAAAGTGGGTTGGGCGCAGTGTACCGAGCGCGTTCGCCCTTGCCTGCGGGAGTTTGTATTGCAGTGTATCTGGCACGGGTAGGGATACAGCAGGAGGCACATCACAACGTTGGGCGACACATGCGGGATACCTGGCTGACGTGAAATGGCTCTCGACCGGGGAGCAACACTCCCCACCCCTAAGTGTTACCCAGGAGAGAAGCCATGAACGTCAAGACTATCGCCAGCGCCAGCCTGTTCGCCGTGCTCAGCTTCGGCGCCATCGCTGCCCAGGCCGCCACTGCCCCGATGCAGGATGGTGGGGTCATGCAGTACCGCTACGATGAGCCTCTGGATGTGAAGAGAGTGCTGTCGGTGCAGGATGATCAGCGCAATGCCTGTGGCCTGGTGAATACCCGAATGGACTACCTTGACTCCCATGGCCAGCGGCAAAGCGTGCAGTACCTCACCTATGCCACGGACGGTTGCCATGAAAACTGATCGGCGCCGGATGCTCAAGGCAGGTGGTTTTGCGCTGGCGCTGACGGGGCTTGGATTGGCGGGGCACCTGAAGGCACGCGACAGCTACGGCGCCATGCCATCGCTGGCGGGCGCCAGCCAGTGGTTGAATTCGCCGCCCCTGGATGCCCCGGGGCTCAAGGGCAAGGTGGTGCTGGTGGACTTCTGGACCTGGGACTGCATCAACTGCCGGCGCAGCCTGCCGCATGTGAATGATTGGGCGCGGCGCTATGCCGATCAAGGGCTGGTGGTGGTGGGGGTGCACACGCCCGAGTTCGACTACGAGCATGATGTGGCGACTTTGCAGGACAAGGTAGCCCGGTTGGGTATCGGGTATCCGGTGGCGGTAGATAATGACTACAAGGTGTGGAATGCCTGGGGCAACCAGTTCTGGCCGGCGCATTACTTTGTCGACCGCAAGGGGCAGGTACGCCATGTGCACTTTGGCGAGGGGGATTATGGTGGGCAGGAACAGGTGATACAGGCTTTGCTGGATGAAAAAGGGTGATTCTCCTGTACCGGCCTCTTCGCGGGCATGCCCCACAGGGAGAGTGCAATCAGTAACGTTTGCGCAGTACCTGTGGGAGCGGGCGTGCCCGCGAAGAAGCCAACACTTTTCTATCAGGTGAAACTGGCAAAGTGCGCCTGCATCCGCGCCGCATCCGCCTGCCGCCCGCTGAACAGCTCGAATGCCTTCACCGCCTGGAACACCGCCATGTTGCTGCCATCCAGCGTGCGGCAGCCCAGTGCCCGGGCCGCGCGCAGCAGTTCGGTCTCCAGCGGGAAGTAGATGATCTCTGCCACCCACAGGCGGGGATGCAGCAACTCCACCGGCAGTGGCGTGCCCGGTAGCTTGGCCATGCCCACCGGCGTGGTGTTGACCAGCCCGTCCGCTTCGGCCAAGGCTGTGGCCAGGTCGGTGCCAAGCACGGCGCGCTCCGCGCCGAAATGGGTGTTCAGGTTGTCCACCAACGCCTGCGCACGGGTCGCATCCACTTCGAACAGCACCAGCCGTTCTACCCCTTCACCCAGCAGGGCATGGGCCACGGCCGAGCCAGCGCCACCGGCACCCATCTGCACCACCTGGCGCCGTGCAACGTCGGGCAGGCCACGGCGCAAGCCTTCGGCAAAGCCCAGGCAATCGGTGTTGTGGCCGACGCGCTTGCCGTCCTTGAGCACCACGGTGTTTACCGCGCCGATACCACGAGCCTCGTCGGACAGCTCGTCGAGCAACGGCAGGATTGCCTGCTTGAACGGGTAGGTAATGTTCAGCCCGGTGAAACCGGTATGTTGCGCGGCTTCGAGCAGGCCAGGCAGGGCGCTGTCGTCCAGTTGCAGCTGGTCGGCGTCGATCAGCCGGTACAGGTAGCGCAGGGCCTGGGCGTCGCCTTCGTGTTCGTGCAGGGCCGGGGTACGTGACAGTTGGATGCCGCGGCCGATCAGGCCGGCAAGGATGGCTTGCTGGCTCATGCCGCACGCTCCTGCAACAGCTCGGCGAAGTGGCTCAGCGCCATGCGGTAGCCGTGGCTGCCCAGGCCGCAAATGACACCGACGGCGATGGACGATACGAACGACAAGTGACGGAACGGCTCGCGTTTGTGCACGTTGGACAGGTGCACCTCGATTACCGGCAGTTCGCTGGCCACCAGGGCATCGCGGATGGCGACCGAGGTGTGCGTCCAGGCGCCAGGGTTGATCACGATGCCCGCGCAGCGGCCACGGGCGGCGTGGATCCAGTCGATCAGTTCGCCTTCGTGGTTGGTCTGGCGGAATTCGATTTCCAGGCCGTGGGCCTGGGCAGTATCGGCGCATCCCTGAGCCAGGTCAGCGAGGGTTTCGTGGCCGTACTGGGCAGGCTCGCGGGTGCCCAGCATGTTCAGGTTGGGGCCGTTGAGCACGAGAATAAGGGGCTTCATGACGGGCATCGCTTTGTTGTTGTTGAATGCCCGTAGTTTTGTACTGACTGGTTAGTTCCGTCAATTGGACAAGGTCGTCGCACCGGGAAAGTGGGCGATTATCGAACTTCTTCAAGGGGATTGGCGTGAAAGGCAGCAGGAAGACATTTGTGAATGTAGGGCTGCAAGGCAGCCCCAGAACGCTTAAACGGTCCTTCGGGCTCCAGCCCGCACACCGTCCACGCCTACGTCCTCATGTAAAGAAATCCGCGACGTTTCCGGCAACGCCAACCCGCCCACCAACGCCACCAGCGCAATCACCACCAGGTAGAACGCCGGTGCCAGGCTGCTGCCGGTCTGTCCGATGAGCCAGGTTGCCACCAGCGGTGCTGTGCCGCCAAACAGCGTGTAGGCCACGTTGTAGGTAATCGCCGAAGCGGTGTAGCGGGTACGGGTAGGGAAGCTTTCCGACAGCAATGCTGCGGTAACCACGCCGCTGCACAACGCCCCCACCGCGAGCAGGATCACCCCCAGCAGCGCACCCGACATCGAGCCAGAGCTGGCCAGCCAGTACGCCGGGAACACGCAAAGCATCACCCACAGGCAGGTAAAACCGATGGTCTTGCGCCGCCCCACCCGGTCCGAAAATGCCCCGGCCAGCGGGCAGCCCACGGCAGCGAACAGCAGGGCCACGGTGGTCACCAGCAGTGACTGCGCACGGGTCAGGTTGCCGACCAGTTGCAGGTAGGTGGCGAAGTAGGTGGTGAACATGTAGAACGACAACGCGGTCAGCGAAATGAACGCCCCCAGGTTGCGAATGACCCGGCCATGGTGGCGCAGGGTTTCCTTCAGCGGTGAATGCTCGTGCTCCTTGCCCTGGGCGACGGCTTCGCGGAACGCCGGGGTTTCTTCCATGCGCCAGCGCAGGTACAGGCCGACCAGTCCCAGCGGTGCGGCAATCAGGAACGGAATGCGCCAACCCCAGGCATTCATCGCCTCGGTCGACAGGCTGGCTTCCAGGCCATAAGCGATCACTGCCGCACAGGCAAAGGCGGAAAAGGTCGACACAGGCACGAAGCTGCCATAAAAGGCACGCTTGTCGTCAGGCGCGTGCTCCATCAGGTAGGCGCAGGCCCCGGCATATTCGCCGCCGGCAGAAAAACCCTGCAGGCAGCGGGCCAGGGTCAGCAGCGCCGGGGCTGCCAGGCCGATACTGGCGTAGGTCGGCAGCAGGCCGATCAACGTGGTGGAGCCGGCCATCAGCAAGATGGTCAGCGACAGGATGCGCTTGCGTCCCAGGCGGTCGCCCAAGGCGCCGAAGACGATGCCGCCCAAAGGGCGCAGCGCAAAGGCCACGGCGAATACCGCGAAGGTTTTGAGCAAGGCCACGCTGGCGTCTTCGCTGGCGAAGAACTGGCTGGCGATCAGCGTGGCGAGAAAGCCGTACACGCGAAGTCGAACCATTCGACGAAATTGCCGATGGCCGAAGCGGCAATTACCCTGCGCAGGGTGGCGGGGGATACCTCATGATGTGCGGACATGCGGGTGCTCTCCGGTTTCCTTTGGCAGCCATGTTGAAAGTGGCGCAGTCGGGCCGCGCCATCGTTATTGTGCTTGCCAGTAGATAGCCGAGCGCTGCAAGGCGCTTTGTCGAGGGCGACCTCGGTATACCTGATTCGACCGGTGCAGCAGGTTACAGCCGGAGTGCCCCCAATGGCCTGTCAGGCCGCACGCTCAAGCACATCCAGCAAATCGATGAACTCCAGGGCAAGTTTATGCCGCGGCGCCAAATGCACCAATGGCACCGAGGCATGGTGCGATTCACGCATCTTGATCGAACTGCTCAGGTACACCGGCAGCACCGGCATGCCTTCGTTGCGCAGCTGCTCAACCAGGGTCTGGTGCAGCGCGGTGCGGCCGGCGAACTGATTGACCACCACACCTTCCACCTGCAGCGCGGGGTTGTGGTCCTGGCGCAGTTCTTCGACCTCGGCCATGACACTGTGCAGGGCCTGGCGCGAGAAACTGTCGCAGTCGAACGGAATCAACAGACGCTCGGCCGCCACCAGCGCGCTGAAGGTGTAGAAATTCAGCGCGGGTGGGGTGTCGATGTAGATCCGCTCATAGTCCTCCTCCAGTGCCACCAGCAACTTGCGCAGCTTGTTGATCTTGAACTTGCTCTCCAGCTTGCTTTGCAGGTCGCTGAGGTCTGGGCTGGCGGTGACCAGGTGCAGGTTGTTGTAGCGGGTTTCGGTGATTGCCACGCGGTGCTTCTTGCCGGCGGCGGTAACTGGCGACAAGGTCTGGCGGAAGAAGTCGGCGATGCCGGGTGGAATGGTGTCGTTGACCAGCCCGGTGAGGTAGAAGGTGGCATTGGCCTGCGGGTCGAGGTCGACCAGCAAGGTTCGGTAGCCCTCGGCGGCGCTGGCAGCGGCGAGGTTGCAGGTGATGCTGGATTTGCCGACGCCACCTTTCTGATTGAAAACCACACGACGCATGAGACGCTCATCCATGAAGTAAAAATGTCAGGTCGGGGTCAATCCTATGACTGAAACGCTGCAGTTTTATGACAGGAATTGTTACAAGCCACCGAATCATCGTAGCCTGTACCGGCATTTTCACGGGCAAGCCCGCCCAATGGGGACAACACAAGACGTTCAGGCAAAAGCGACCCGGTTGCGCCCCTCTTGCTTGGCCCGGTAAAGCGCCCGGTCAGCCTCGCCCAGTGCGTTCATGGGCTCACCGTGAGTCTCGCCATCCCAGTGCGTCACTCCCAGCGAAATCGTCACGGCGCCCACCGATTCCACTGGCATCTCCTGTACGGTCACACGCAACCGTTCGGCCACCGCGGCCGCCACGTTCAGGGTGGCCCCAGGCAGCAAAATCAGGAACTCCTCGCCACCGGTGCGACACAACAGGTCGCCCTCGCGGCAACAACGGCGCATGAGCTCCGCCAGCTGGCGCAGCACCTGGTCGCCCACGTCGTGTCCATGGCTGTCATTTATCCGCTTGAAGTGGTCGATATCCAGCGCAATGGCTGCAAACTCCCGGTTTTCAGCCTCCAGTAACGACAGGCTGATTTCCAGGCTGCGGCGGTTGCCCAGGCCGGTCAGCGGATCGGTCTGGGCGTCCCGATTGAGCCGGCCGATACGCTCTTGCAGCAAGTTCAGGCTGAACAGCAACGCGCGCTTGAGCTCGGCCGCCTCGAAGTACCAGGCCCGCACCTGATGCAAATGCTCGGCGGTACCGGCGCGGTCCATCGTGCGGGCACCGGCGGCGAGTTTCCACAGCGGGCGGGCGATGGTACGGGCCAGCCACCACAGCAGCAGGCTGCCAACCAGCGCCAAGGGCGCCGAACTGGCGATCACGTTCAGCACCAGGTGGTGCAACGGCGCCACCGTCTGCACCAAGGGCTGCTGCGCTACCACGCCCCAGCCGGCGCTGGGCACAGTGGCGAAGCCAGCGAGCATTTCCACGCCCAGGCTATTGGTCAGCTGCCGGGTACCACTGTCCAGTTTCGCCATCTGGTCGATCAGCGCATTGCCCTCCACCACCGTGCCTACCCGCTCGCTATGGGGGTGGTACAGCAGGCGTCGGTTGCGGTCGACCACATACAGGTACGAACCGTCCTTGTAGAAATGCTCGCCCAGCAGGCTGTTGAGGATGTTGCGTTCACGCAGGTACAGGCTGCCACCGACATACCCCAGGTAGCGGCCGTTGCGATCGAAAATGGGTTGCGACAGCGCGACCACCAGGTTGTCGGCCGCCGACAGGTAGGGCGTGGAAACCAGTGGACGGCGTTCGTGCAGGGCTTCGAGGGCGCCGGGTGACTGCACGTGGGTGCCGACCAGGTGGCGTAGCGGGGCGGGGGATACTGCCAGCAGTACACCGTTGGCATCGATCACGAAGGTGGAGTTGAAGGCCATGCTCTGGCCCAGTACGCGGTCGCTTTCCACCTGCAGCGCAGCGGCATCGCTCAACTGCCGGCTTTGTACGCTGGCGCTGAACATCAGTTGCTGCAAGGCATTGCCTATGAAGGTTTCGGTGATGCTGGCCAGCTTTGTCGCATACACCCGGTTGGCTTCCAGGGCATTGTCGATCAATAGCTGGCGCTGCACCCGGTAGCTGGCGAAATAGCTGGCGCACAGCATGACCACTGCGGTGAGGGCGCAGAGCACCAGAATGAGTGTACGTAGATCCAGGCGCAATCCATGCTTGGTGTGTGTCAATCCTGACCTCGGGTGATCGTAAAGGGCGGCTGAACGGAAGTTACCTTGGCCAGCAGCGCTCAAGAGCCTGCATTGTCCAGCGCCTCAAGTTCGTCTTCCACCCGTTGCATGCGCTGCTCGACCAAGGCCTGCACGTTCACATCGCGGGCGGTTTCGCGCATCAGGGCGGTGAGTTTTTCGCTCAAGCGTTTGCCGGCTTCGGTGTCTTCCAGGGCGCGAGCTTTGGCTGGGTCCTGGGTGGCGGCGACGATGGTGGCGAATTCGGCGTCGCTGAAGTTCTTTTCGCTGTACAGGCGGAACAGGTCCCGGCGCTGGTCCTCGACGGTGAGGTGCTTGCGCAGTACGTCCTGGATGGTCGCTTGCGACAACTGCGGATGACTGCGGCCCAGCAGCGCGGACATGCGCTCGATGTTGTGCGTGTAGGCGTCCTGCAGCGGCAGCTGGCTGAGGATCTGATCTTCACGGGAGGGTTTCTGGTCGCAGGCGGTGAGTGCAGCAGCCAGCAACAGGGGTAACAGCAACTTCGGGAGGCGAGGCATGGTGTGGCCTGGTCGGGCAGTGAAGACTGCTGATTATACCGATGTCCGCCTTGCCGCGACGAGCCCCGTGATTTGCCTTGAGCGGCACGCTGCGGTAGAACCCTACGCTCCCAACCACACTGGCAACAGCCCGATGCCGAACTGGACCCTGCAACCTGTGGCGCGTGACGCCATTGCCGAAGTGCTGGCGTTTGTCGACAGCGCTCGCCGCGCGCTTTTTCCGATGCTCGCCAACGCACCCTTGCCGCGTGACCTGGCGCATTTCGCCGACACTTACCTGGACGGCGCCGGCTGCTTTCTGGAAGCCCGTGAGGGTGGGCGGCTGGTTGCGGTGATCGGTTACTTGCCCTATGACCATCGCTTTGCCCAGCTTGATTACCGCGCAGAGCGGGTAGTCGAGGTGGTGCGGCTGTTCGTGTTGCCGGCCTACCGCAGGCATGGCCTGGCTGCTGCCTTGTTTGGTGCCTTGCGCGAACGGGCGATGCAAGCGGGCTTGGACTGCCTTTACTTGCATACTCATCCGTTTCTGCCAGGTGCCATTGCGTTCTGGGAGCGGCAAGGCTTCACGGTGGTGGATGTGGAGCAGGACCCGGTGTGGCAGACCACGCACATGCAGTTGCGATTACGCTGACCTGTGGGAACGTGCCTATTGGCGATGAAGATCGCGCCCTGGGTCACTGGGTCGAACGCACTGCGGTTGAGGAGGTTCCAGTTGCCATCCTCGGTAAAGCCCATGCTTCGCAACTGGGCGGAGCCGGCCAGGGTGTGAGCGGCCCGAATAGCCGCCTCACTGCCCGGCCTCGAGCTTTTGCAACTGTGCGGCAAAGCGGGCTTTGGCCCGCGCCGGCAAGCTGGCCGGCAATTCGGCTGCAGGCGCGTCACCGACCTGGATCACCATGACCATGCCCATGGCCACGTGTGGAATGCACTGGATACCGTATACGCCCGGCACGCTGAAGGTGTGCTCGAACGGCTGGTTCAGTTTGCTCTTGAACGGTTCGGCACCGGTGGGTAGCAGGCCCGCCAGGCTGGCGGCGTTATGCCCGCTGTGGCTCGGCAGGAAGCGCACGCTGTCGCCGGGGGCAATGCGCAAGTGGTCAGGCTCGTAGACCATGGCGCCGTCGCTGCCACGGTTGAGCATTTTCACTTCATGCACTTCGGCCAGTGCGGTCGGGGCAAGCAGGGTGCTGGCGAGCAGCAGGGCGACAGGGCGCAACAGCATGGGCAGGGCTACCAAGTTCAGGGGGCGCGAAAGCGCAGGATGCGCGCGCCGTCGAAAGGGTCGGTGAGGTAGTGGGCGTGAACGCCGAAGGTGTTCAGCAGGCGCTCTGGGGTAAGCACTTCGAAGGGTTTGCCGAGGGCGACCAGGCGGCCCTTGTCGAGAACCGCGACACGGTCGCAGGTCAGCGCCTGGTTGAGGTCATGCAGCGCTACCAGGGTGGTAACCGGCAGCGCCTGCACTTGTTGCAGCAGGCTCAGCTGATGCTGAATGTCCAGGTGGTTGGTCGGTTCGTCCAGCAGCAGCACCTGCGGCCGTTGGGCCAGCGCGCGGGCGATGTGCACACGCTGGCGCTCGCCACCGGACAGCGACCCCCACAGGCGCGTGCGCAGGTGCAGGGCGTCGAGGTCGGCCAGGGCTTGATCGACGATGGCGCAGTCCTGCCGGGAGAACGGTGCCAGGGCCGAGAGCCACGGCGTGCGGCCCAAGGCAACCGCGTCGAACACGCTGATCGCATCGAGTGTGTCGGCCTGTTGCTCGACCAGCGCCAGCGCCTGGGCAACACGGCGGCGGGGCATCTGTGCCAGTGGCTCACCCAGGAGCTGCACGCTGCCCCAGGCGGGGTTGCGCAGCCCTGCCAGCAACTTCAACAGCGAGGATTTACCCGAGCCGTTGGGGCCGACGATGCCCAGGGTTTCACCGGCGACAACGCGAAGGTCGATATCGCTGAGCACGGTATTTCCGGCCAGTTGCAGCCCCAGCCCATGGCAGGCCAGCGGAGGGATGCGAACAGCTGCCATGGCGGTCATGGGCGCCCCCGACGGCTGACCAGAATCAGCGCGAATACGGGGGCACCGATCAGCGCCGTAACCACGCCCACCGGGATCACCTGGCCGGTGATCAGCGTGCGCGAAAGAATGTCTGCCGCAATCAGGAACAGCGCACCGCCCAGTGCGCTGGCGGGCAACAGACGGCTGTGCCCGGGGCCGAGCAGAAGGCGCAGGGCATGGGGGATAACCAGCCCGACAAAACCGATGGCGCCGACAATGGACACCATCACAGCCGTCACCAACGCTGCGCAACTGATCAGCAGCAACTGGGTGCGCCGCACCGGGATGCCCAGCGAGGCGGCCGAATCGGCACCGAAGGTGAAGGCATCCAGCGCACGGCGATGCCACAGGCACACCAGCAAGCCGAAAACCGCCACCGGTACGGCCAGCCACACCGAAGGCCAGCGCACGCCGCTCAGGTTGCCCAGCAGCCAGAACAGGATGCCGCGCGCCTGTTCGGCGGTGGCCGACTTGGTGATCAGGAAGGCGGTCAGTGCATTGAACAGCTGCGAGCCGGCGATACCGGCAAGGATGACTGGTGCATTGTTGCTGCTCGGGCCGGCCGCGCGGGCCAGCACCAGCACCAGGGCGAATGCGGCCCCGGCACCGATGAAAGCCCCTGCGGACATGCTTAATGCCAGGCTACCCAGGCCCAACAGGCCGACGAGTACCGCGCCGGTCGAGGCGCCGGCAGACAGCCCCAGCAGGTAGGGCTCGGCCAGTGGGTTGCGCAACATCGCCTGCAGGATGACACCGCAGGTGGCCAGCCCAGCGCCGCAAGCGGCCGCGACCAGGGTGCGGGTCAGGCGGTAGTTCCAGACGATGCCGGCGTCGATCGGGTCCACCGGGTAGGCGGCTTGCCACAGGTGGTTGGCCAGCACCTGGCCGACCACGCTGGGCGACAGGTTGGTTTCGCCAATGGCGGTACCGGCCAGCAGGGCGACCAACAGGGCGGCCAGGGCAACTGCGATGCTGGGTAACAGGCGGATCATCACGGGGCTGCTTTACCGCTGGCGAAGGCCGTGGACAGCGTCTGCACGCCGCGGAACAGGCGAATGCCGGCCTGCATGGCGTCGGCGTCCAGGATAATGATGCGGTCGTGCTTTACCGCGTCCATGTTGCGGGTTACCGGGTCACTGCGCAGGAATTCGAGCTTTTTCTGGTAGTCGTCGGCGGGGAAACGGCGGCGGTCCATGCGCGCGATGATCAGCCAGGTCGGATTGGCCTTGGCCAGGGTTTCCCAGCCTACGCTTGGCCATTCTTCGCTGGACTCGACCACGTTGCGCACACCGAGGGTGCGCAGCATGAAGTCGGCGACACCCTGGCGGCCGGCCACATAGGGGTCGATGTCCAGGTCGGCGCTGGAGAACCAGAACAGCGCCGAAGTTGCCGACAGGTCCTTGCCGGCCAGTTGTGCCCTGGCGCTGTCGAGGCGCCCTTGCAACTCGGCGTTCAGTGCCGCGCCGCGGTCCTGAACGTCGAAGATCTCGGCCAGTTCGCTGACGCTCTTGTAGATGCTGTCTACCTGGAACGCTTGCAGGCGGGTGCCGTCTGCACCGACCAGGTTGTCCTTGCCCTCGCAGTCCGATGGCAGCACGTAGGTGGGGATCTTCAGCTCATCGAACTGCTCGCGGGTGGCGACCACGCCCTGGGCACCGACCATCCATTCGAACTGCGCCGCGACCAGCTGCGGGCGCTTGCCGACCACCGCCTCGAAGCTGGGGTCGTTGTCGGCCAGGCGCGGCACCTTGGCGTTCACCGCCTGGTATTCCGGCAATACGTTGTTGAACCACAGCGAGGTGCCCGCCAGCTTGTCACCCAGCCCCAGGGCATAGAGCAGCTCGGTACCGGCCTGGCCGATGGTGACGGCGCGCTGCGGCGCCTGGGCAAAAACCTGCGGCTTGCCGCAGTTGTCGACCGTCAGCGGATAGTGGGTGGCAGCGGCCTGGGCCAGGCCAGTGAGGCTTAGGCCCGCGAGCAGGGTGGCGAAACGGGGCAGCATGCTGGGCGATCTCCTATCGGACAGTTCTGGTGAGGAACGCACGGACAGGCATCGCCGAGCCCCAGCGGGTGGCTGGGGCAACACGGATGGCCAATCCCGGACACCCCGCCGGTTGGTGAATGTAGGCCGGCAGGTCTCCTGACTGGTGCGTCACGGCCCGGCTCCGGCCTTCCCGGGCGGCAGGCCCAGTGGCATCGATGGAGCAGGCTCGGCACCTACAGTTGCGGGGGCAGTTCCGATTGGCCTGTATTGGCAGGCCTGGGATTCCCTGTTAGTTCCGTGGTGGAAACCGGCGGCCCGCATGGTAGACCATCGCGCCGCCAGGTGAAAACGCTTTTCAGAAGTACTTCAGCCAACGGATGTCGCGGCGACGCTGCTTCAGGCGGGCGAACCCGCGCACCGGCAGGTACAGCGCAACCGCCAGCAGCACCGCGCCCAGCCACACCGCTGCAATACCGTCGAAACCGAAGTAGTCGCCATGGTTGAGCCCGAACAGCGCCACGCAGGCCAGGTACAGCAGCTTCAGCACATACAGGTGCAGCAGATAGAAGAACATCGGTGCCGCACCGAACACCGCCAGGGCAGTGATCCAGCGCGCCTGGCCGGCCCGTTCGAACGCGCGCAACAACAACAGGCCGCAGCCCAGGGTCAGGGTCAGGAACAGCAGCGACGGTGGGTATTTGGTGATGTTGAAGAAGCTCATCAGGGTTTGCATGAAGGTTGGGTAACCGCTCCACGGTGCCTCACCGTAACCGTTGAACATGCGCAGCAGGACAAAGCCAAGCAGCGCGAGCAAACCCGCCACCAGCAGGTGTTGCTGGCGTTGGCCGGCATCGCTGCCGCGGGCGAACCAGGGGCCAAGGCCGTAGCCCAGGGCGATGACGCCGATCCACGGCAGCACCGGGTAAGACGTGCGCAGGTGCAGGTTTTCGGAAAACGCCAGCCAGCCGCGATCATGCAGGATTGCCCACGGCACATGCAGGGCTGAATCCACGCCAAAGTGCAGGCCGTCGAGCAGGTTGTGGCCGGCGACGATGCTGGCGCCCAGGGCGAGCAGTGCGGCGCGCGGCAGCCACACCAGCAGCGACAGGGCGATCATGCTGACGCCGATGGCCCAGATCACTTGCAGGTAGATCACGCTGGGGGGCAACTGGAAGGTCCAGGCGAAGTTGACCAGGGTGAACTCCAGCACCACCAGGAACAGCCCCCGTTTGAACAGGAACGCCGAGACGTCGCCACGGCCCTGATGCTTCTCGCCATACAGCCAGGCCGACAGGCCGGTCAGCAGGACGAACACAGGCGCACACAGGTGGGCGAGGGTGCGGCTGAAGAAAAGCGCCGGTTCCGTGGTGTCGATGGCCATGGGGTCGCCGACCTGGCGGTGCAGGAGGAAAGTCTCGCGGACATGGTCCAGGAGCATGAACAGGATCACCAGGCCGCGCAGGGCATCGATGCTCTGCAGGCGCTGGGTGATCAGAGTGGGCGTGGCGATGGCGCTTGTCATGGGTGGACGCTAATAGTAATGAATTTCATATAGAACGTTATCTTATAACCAGCAGATGAAGGGTTGGTAGCGGTTTTTGTGCATCGGTGCTGTGAAGGGGTATTCAGGTCAGAAGCTGTAATCCACCGTCGCGAAGTACGACCGCGGCATCCCCATCAACCACTGCTGGCCGCTGAACGCCGACTGCACATACTCGCGATCGAACAGGTTGTTCAACTGCAACCCCAACTTCACATCCGGCAACACCTGCCAGGCGATGTTGGCATCGACCACGGTGTACCCGGGGGCGCTCTGGGTATTGGCGGTATCGGCATAACGCTCATCCACATAGCGCGCCCCAATGCCGGCCTCCACCTGCTGGCCGAAGCCTTTGCTCAACCAAAGGTTGGCGGTACGCCGTGGCACGTTGGCCGGCCGGTTGCCTGCCCGGTCCTGCGGCATGCCGCCGACCATTTCGTCGAAGTCGTCGTACTTGGCGCGTACCAGCGATGCGTTGGCCGATACCTGCCACTGATGGGCCAGGGCCAGCTCCAGCGTCGCTTCCAGGCCATCGGAGGTCTGCTGCCCGGCTTGTTGCTTCTCGTGCGTGATCGGGTCGTCCACCAGCAGCTTTTTCTTGACGATGTGGTAGGCGGCAAGCGTCCATTCGCCACGTCCCTGCCAAAAGCGCTGCTTGAGGCCTGCCTCGGTCTGCTTCGCCTCGGTCAGGTCATAGTTCATCTGCGCGGGGCTGAGGCTGATGAAGTTGTTGACCCCGTCCTCGCTGGTCGAGTACTGGCCGTACAACGACAGGTCGTCGTTGAGTGCGTACACCAGCCCGACGCGCCAGTTGCCCCCTTGCAGGCTGCGATCGCTGCGGCTGTCGTTGGTCAGGTTGTCGCGGTCGATGTGGTTCTGGTCGCGACGCACACCGGTAACCAAAGACAGGCGGTCGCTCAATTGCAGGCGGTTTTCGGCAAACAGGGCAAAGGTATGGGTGGTCGAGAGCGTTTGCGGCCGCAACGGCGAGGCGCTATGAAACCAGCCTGGCTGTGGCTGCCACGGGTCGATGTAGTCGCCGCCCACATCGTTGTAGGGTGAATTGCTGTCGACGTTGAATCGCACCTTGTTGTACTCGGCACCGAGTACGGTCTTGCTGGCCAGGCCGAACAGGCTGTGGTCGAAGGTGAAGGTCTGGCGGTCACCGAACTGTTCCTGGTTGTGCTTGATCTCCAGGTAGCTGCCGCGCAGCAGCTGCTCACGCCCGGTGTCCCAGCTGTAGTCCTCGGCGTTGCGCCAGTGGCGGCGGCTTTTGATGTAGTACAGCTGGTTGCTGGCGCTGAGCTGGTCGTTCAGCGCCCAGTCGGTCGTGAGCCGGGTCCATTCATCAACGTACTGCTGCACGTCGTTCTGCACGTTGTAGTTCTTCTTGCGCAGGCTGCTGCGGTAGTGGCCGTCGATCAGCGGGGTACCGTAGTAGTTGGCAGGTTGTGCATCGCCGCGGTCATGGGCCAGCGTGAAGCTGAGGTCATCACTGGCATCGAAACGCAGCGCGGCGCTCAGGGCCAGGCTACGTGAAGTGGTGCGGTCGACCCAGCCATTGCCGGCCTGTTGGTTCAGCGTCAGGCGGTAGCTCAGGCGCTCGCTGAGGCTGCCGCCGCTGTCCAGGCCGAGCTGCTGTCGGTCCCACGAGCCGTAACCCAGGCGCAGGTGGTTGCGCACCTCGCCGGCAAAAGGTTTTTTCGGGATCACGTTGATCACTGCGCCGGTGGCGCCTTCGCCATGCAGTACCGAGGCCGGGCCGCGAATCACTTCGATGCGTTCGACCATCCACGGGTCGACCGGGAAGGTCTGGGTGCCGGCACCGGTGTACAGGCGCGCGCCGTCGAACAGGGTCATCACCGAGCTGTGGCCGGCAAAGCCGCGGGCAGACAGGCCAGTACCGCCGTCCCCCGGGGAGCCGACGAAGGTGATGCCCGGCGAGCGGGTCACTGCATCCTGCACCGTGATGTTGTTGCGCTGCTGAATCTGCCGTTCGCTGATGCTGCTGGTGCTGGCCGGTGTTTCCAGGGCGCTGAGGCCAAGGCGCGAGCCGGCCTGGGTCGGCGTGGCCAGGTCGATGGCGCGGCTGTCCTGGGTGTCGGTGATGGCCGTGGAAGGCAGGGCCAGAGGTTGCGGGTCGCGGTCATCAGCCAGCGCCGGCAGGGCGACGGCCAGGCAGGCCGCCAGGGGGTGAAGCTTGAACATACGGGACATGTCGTTCCACTGCTGCAGGAATGAATGGATCCCGGTGGAAAACACGCAAAGGCGAACCATGCAGGCAGGCGCGCGCACGGATTCCGGCCTGCGCCCGCCCACCGCGGGTTGCCAAGTGAAGCTCCAGGCCGGTCTCCGGGCTTGCGAGGGGCATGAAACCTTCACCTTCCCATGCTTGAGCACAGTGGTATCTCGAAGGGTTCGCTCGCTTACCGTTGCGGGGGCAGCACCGGACTTGTCGTGGGCAACACGACGCACCGGTTTCCCGTTTCACCCTGCGCGCGGCGGCGCAGGGCACCTGAAACTGGCGCGCATCTGACCACTGAAATGCTGGGGCGTCAAATGTTGGCGTGCTGTGAATGCTGAGAAAAAACAACAGGTTGTGCGTTCTTGGGGTGCCGATACCCCTTTGGCAAGAACATCAGGCCCCAGCGTGATGAGCTTGCCGGGAAGGCAGGCTTGCCTGAGATGGCTAGCGCCCGCGGCGCCGCGATACCCGTGCCTCGATGTTCTTGCGCCCGATCAGCAGGGGTGGCTTTTCCACCACCGGCTCATCCGCCAGCCACTTGTACATCACCAGGCAGTCCACCAGCCCCAGGCGGGCATGACGGTAGGCCTTGGGCAAACGGCCGACTGTTTCAAAGCCCAGCTTGTGCCATAGCGCCACGGCCACTTCGTTGCTAGCTACCACCGAGTTGAACTGCAATGCCAGAAAGCCTTCCTGGCGCGCCAGCTTTTGCGAGTGTTCGCACATCAAGCGCGCTACGCCCCGGCCGCGCGCCTGTTCGCAGACCATGTAGCCGCAATTGCCCACATGCGCACCAGGCCCGGCAGCATTGGGCTTGAGGTAATACGAACCCAGTAGCTCGCCATCTTCTTCGGCCAGCAGCGTGTGCAAGGGCAGCTCCAGCCACAGCTGGCGCGCCTGTTCGAAGCTCAGGGCCGGGTCGAAAGCGTAGGTTTCACGGGCTTGGACAATGGCCTGGAAGGTGGGCCAGAAACGATCGAAATCGTCCGGCGTCATGGGGCGAATGTGGATCATGCGGGTTCCTGCGCGGGGTGAGCCGCTCAGTCTGGGTGGCGCGGCGCCGTCGCGCAAGGGCGGCGACGCCGTTTGTGCTCAACCGTTGGCCTTGCCCACCGCGTCCATTGCACGGGCGGAGTACACCAGCGCGGCACCGGCGTTCATGGCCACGGCCACGCCGAGGGCCTCGGCAATTTCCTCGCGGCTGGCACCCGCTTTGACGGCCTGCTGCGAATGCACGGCGATACAGCCGTCGCAGCGGGTGGTCACAGCCACGGCCAAGGAAATCAGCTCGCGGGTCTTGGCATCCAGGTGGTTGGTCTTGGCGCCTGCACCGCTGGCGGTCATGTAGCCGGCTACGGTGTCGGGTGAGAGTTGCTTGAGATCGCCGATGCCGGCCATCAACTGCTTACGGTAGGCGTCCCAGTCCATCATGCTCATCGTCTTCACCTTGGGGTGGTTGCGAGTGGAGCTTTCAGGCTAGTCGAAACGTGGCACGTGCGAGGCGGTACTTTGGTGGGTAAACGCAGGCCACTCGTACAGTGGCCTGCGTTGCGCCTTCAGATGTAGATGAACACCAGCACCAACGCCGCGACCACTGCCCATTTTTCCAGGTAGTAGCGCATGCGGTTGCGCTTCTTCAGCGCCTTGCCACGCTCGCGGATCTTGTAGATGCGGGTGAACAGGCGGTTGATGCCACCGGTCCTGTCGCTGGCGTCGTTGGGCGCAGCGGCAGCGGCCATCACGTTGCGGCTGAACCAGCGGTTGAACGCGGTTGCCCAGCGGTACTTGAGCGGGCGTTCGACGTCGCAGAACAGGATGATGCGGTTGTGCTCGGTGGTGTTGGCTGCATAGTGGATGTAGGTTTCGTCGAAGATCACCCCCTCACCATCGCGCCAGGCGTATTTCTCGCCGTCCACGTCGATGTAGCAGCCGTCGTCATTCGGCGTGTCCAGGCCCAGGTGGTAGCGGTACGAACCGGCATACGGGTCACGGTGGCGCACCAGCTTGGCTCCCGGAGGCAGGGTGGCGAACATGGCGGCCTTGACCGTGCCGATGCCTTGCAGCAGCTCGGTCGTGCGTGGGCAAAGGGCCATTGCCGACGGGTGGCTTTCGCCATACCACTTCAGGTAAAAGCGCTTCCAGCCGGTCTTGAAGAACGAGTTGAAACCGACGTCATCGTAATTGTCGGATTTCTTGATTTCGCCTACGTGCAGCAACTGGCGGCCTTCCTCACGGATCTCCTGCCAGTGGTCCTGCAGCGGTTTCAGTTCCGGAAAGGCCTCGACCGGCAGGTAGGGCTTGGCCGGGTGTTTGGAGAACAGGTACAGGAAGCTGTTGATCGGGGCCAGGAAGCTGGAGTGGTCGCCCAGCTGGCGAGTCAGCTTGTGGCGAACCCGACCGCGCAAGTGAACATAGGCGATCGAGAGGGCGAAGATAAGTACGAGTGCAATTTTCATGGACGTTTACTTGTCGAAAAATGGCCATGCGCCATGGCATGAGCCCGCCAGCATAAACAATCATGGGGGCAGTTTGTACTTATTGTTATGAAACTGCGGGGCGACATTGGTGTAATACCTACCGTCTTGCGCAAACGTTTCATGTCAGGGAGTTTGTATGGTTCAGGATATACGTCCCAGCGGTAGCCCGTTCAAGCGGCTGTTCTTCGCCTTGCCGGTCAGCGACGCCCAGCGCCGTGACCTGGCCCAGTGGCGGCGCGGGCTGAACCTGCGCAGCGGCAAGCCGGTGCCGACGGCCAACTTCCACGTCACGCTGCTGTTCCTCGGTGATGTAGATACCGCCCAGGTGCCTGCGATCTGTGCGGCAGTCGATCAACTGGCGCTGCCGGCCAGGGCACCGCGGCTTCTGCTTGACCGCTTGCAGGTGTGGCAGCGGGCCGGCGCGCTGGTGCTGGAGCCACAGCAGACACCGCCAGCCCTGTTGCAACTGGTGTACGGCTTGCAGCAGGCACTGCTGCCGTTGGGGGTGGAGGCGGCCAACCGTGAGTATCGGCCACACTTGACCCTGTCCAGGGATTACCGCGGGCAACCACCCGAGGCCAGCAGCGCGCCGGAGTTCTACCTCAGCGCGCGCCACTTCACGCTTTACGAGTCACGCAAGGGCGCTTACCGGCCCTTGGCGCAGTGGCCGCTGGCAGGCTGACCCAGGGTCAGAGTTGCGGGGTGTATTTCACCGTCAGCATGAAGTTGCGTGGCTCGCCATAGTTGTTGCTGCCATTGAGCTGGTTGAAGCCTGCAACCCAGTACTTCTTGTCGAACAGGTTGTTGGCGTTGACGGCAAGGTTCACTTCGGGGGTTAGCTGGTACGCCAGGCGTGCGCTCCACACGGTATAGCCAGGCACGGTATAGGTACGCTCGTAGCCGAGGGTGTGGCTCTGGGTGGTGAAGCCCAGGCCGGTGCTCCAGCGCTGGCCGTCCAGTGGCAGGGTGTAATCGGCCCATGCACGCAGCATGTGCTTGGGTGTCCACTGGCTGAAGGTGCGGCCTTTCTCGTCAGGGTCATCGAGGAACTTGGTGGTGTTGTAGGTGTAGCCTGCGAACAGCTGCAGGCCACTCAGCACTTCGCCGCTGATTTCGGCTTCAACGCCTTGGCTGCGCACCTTGCCCGCTGCGGTGGAGCAGTACCAGTCATCGCAGGCGAAGCCCGAGGCTACGTCGGTGACGGCGCGGTTTTCCTGGTCGTAGCGAAACAGTGCGATCGAGGCGTTGACCCGGCCGTCGAGGAGTTCGCCCTTCAAGCCCGTTTCGTAGTTGCTGCCGATCACCGGTTTGAGCGGCGTATTGCCCACGGCGCGTTCGGTTTGCGGTACAAACACGTCGGTGTAGCTAGCGTACCAGGCCCATTCGCGGGTCAGGTCATAGACAAAGCCGGCATAAGGGGTGACTTGGCCCGTTTCGGTCATACGGCTGGTGGGGTAGCGGGTACCGGAGTCGGTCAGGCTCTCGAAGTCGATCGAATCCCAGCTGTAGTCGAACCAGCTGACACGCGTGCCGAGGATCAAGGTCAGATCCTGGGTAGGCTTGATGCGCCAGGCGCCATACAGGCCCTTCTGGCGGATGTCGTAGCTGGCCCTGTTGGAGCGTGCAGCTTCGCCATCGAATACGCTGTCGCGGCTGGGCTCCGGGCGGTCATGGTCGATATCGAAGATGTTGCCGCCGGCGTCGAAGTTGCGCCAATAGGCGTCATCCGAGGTCAGTTTGGAGTAGTTGCCTCCCACGGTGATTTCGTGGGCCAGGGGACCGGTGTTGAAGTGGCCCACCACGTTCATGTCCAGGCCCAGCTTGGTCGAGTGAAAATCGGTGAGCCAGTCGGCGTAGGTGATGCCGCTGCCGTCAGGCGCAACGCCCTGGCGGGTGCTCTGCACGCGCTGGTGGGTGGATGTGTTGGTTTCATCCATGCGTACGGCTGCGGCCTTGAAGGTCCAGTCATCGTTGAAGCGGTGCTCAAGGTCCAGGTAGTACGTGGTGACGTCGGTTTCTGCGCGGCTCCAGCGGGCGCCGGTGTAAGTCGAACGCGGCAGGTCGACCGGTTTGCCACTGGCGTAGCGTGGGAGGCCGCGCAGCATCGGCCGGGACTGCTGACGGTTGTAGCTTATGCCGCCGCCCACTGTCGTCGCATCGTTCAGGTCGATGTCCAGCGCACCGTACAGCGAATGGTTTTTGCTCCAGACATAGTCGATGAAGCTGTCGCTTTGGTCCTCGTCAGCGACAAGCCGCCCGCGAACACGGCCGTCGGTCGTCAGCGGGCCGCCGGCATCCAGCTGCAGGCCATAGTGGTCCCAGGAGCCAGCTTTGCCTGTCAGCGTAACGGCCGGCACCGTTTGGCCACGCTTGCGCACCAGGTTGATTGCGCCACCTGGGCTGCCGGTGCCTTGCAACAGGCCCGAAGCACCGCGCAGCACTTCCACCCGGTCGAAGAACACCAGGTCCTGGGTTGCCCAGTTGCCCAGCGAATAGTTGTTTCGCGGGATCGGCACACCGTCGTATTGCCAGTCATCAATCTGAAAACCACGCGAGGTCACGACCACGCCAGGGCCAATGCCCTGCGCGCCGACAATGCCTGTGGTGTGGTTAAGCGCGTCCTGCAAGTCGGTGATGCCCTGGTCATCCAGTTGCTTGCGCGTGATGACGGTGACCGACTGGGGAATCTCCTTGAGGGTGTGCGTGCCTTTGCCCAGGGTCACCGCGCGGGCGGCATACGACCCGGTGCCTTCGCTGGTTGCGTCCACATAGTTGTCGGTGATGCTGGTGCTGCCCAGCTCCATGACGTCGCTGCCCAGGTTGCCGGGCGCCACACTGAAATGGCCCTCGGCGGAAACCCGCAACTGCAAGCCGCTACCGGCCAGCGCAGCTTGCATGGCCTGCTCGGCACTCATCTGGCCGACCACGGCAGGTGCCTGCTTGCCGTGCACCAGTGCTGGCTCCAGCGCGATGATGTGGCCGCTCTGGCTGGCGATGCGGTTGAGCGTGTGAGCCAGGCTGGCGGGTGGCAGGTCGAACACTTGGGTTTGCGCCTGGGCAAGCACGTTGAAGCTGGCCAGGGCAGCGACCAGGGGCAGGGCGCGGGGCAAGGGGTTGTACACGGATTACTCCCGAATGAAGTGGCTGTCAGGAGGTATGTGGGATGAGCAAAGAAAACTTGCCACGATTGCGAATGATTTTGATAAATATTTCTATCTGGCGGAGTTCAGGTCGATCAACATCAGCCACGGGCCATAGCGCTCCACGCTGATTGGAAGGGCCTCGGCCAAGGCCTTGAACGCCTGCTGTGGCTGGTCCAGAGGAAATACGCCCTGCACCCGCAGATCGCGTGCCGCGGGGGCGAGCCGGATGTAGCCGCGCTGGTAGGGGCGCAGCGCGTCGACCACCACATGCAGAGGCTGGTCGAGGACCTCCAGGCGGCCCTCCAGCCATGCAGCACGTTGCTGTTGCTCGCCTGTCAGGCGCTCAATGGTGTTGTTCCGTAGCAGGGCAGCCTGCCCTTGCTGCAGCTCCGCCCACTGTCCATTGGCCAGACTGGCGCGGACGCTGTGCTGCAGTACCACAACACGTGTGGCGTCCTGCTCCTGGCTGACCAGAAACCGCGTCCCCAACGCCTGCACTTGCCCTTGCGCGGTGCGCACGCGCAAGGGGCGCAACGGATCGCGCGCAACCTGGATCAGCAACTCGCCGTGACGCAGCACCAGAAGGCGCTGCCCAGCATCGAACTGCACGTCGACCGCACTGGCACTGTTCAGGCTCAGGCGGCTGCCGTCTGCCAAGGTAAAACTGCGCCGCTCGCCACGGCCCGTGTGCAAATCGGCCAGCCAGCCCTGGGTGGTGTCGCTGCGCCAACCACCCCACAGCGCCGCGCCGAACAGCCCCAGACTGGCCATGGCGCCAAGTACGTCACGCCGTGAGCGAGTAGGCTGCATCAGCAATCGGCGTGCCTCTGCTGCTTGGCCAGGGGCCCGCTGATCCAGGGCGAGCAACGCGGCGAACGGATGGCCAAGGCGTTGCTCCAGGCGGTTCCAGGCCTGTTGGTGAGCGGGGTCTTGCTGCAGCCACAGCCTGACCCGTTGCAGCAGCGCCGGGTCAGGCGTAGCGGCCCTGAGCTCCACCATCCAGTCGATGGCCTGCTCGCTGACCCGGTCCAGAGCAGGCCTGCTCATGGCTGCACCTCGCACAGGTAACATTGGCGCAGCGCCTGTTTCATGTAGCGGCTGACAGAGCGTTCACTGATCTGCAGCTTTGCCGCGATGTCGGCGTAGTGCATGCCGTCGAGCTGGCTGTAGAGGAAGGTGGCTTTGACGACTGCCGGCAAGCCGTCCAGTGCCTGATCGATACTCACCAGGGCCTCGATCAGCAGCAGTTGCTCCTCGGCCGATGGCGCTACGGCCTCAGGCAGCCGTGCCAGGTGTTCCAGGTAGGCCTGCTCGAGCTGGCGACGGCGATGGCGGTCGAAGATCAGCCGACGGGCGATGACGGTGAGGTAGGCGCGAGGCTGCTGAATGCTGTCTGGGTCGACACGTGCGCCGAGCATCTGGCAGAACGTTTCGGCGGCGGTGTCCTCTGCGTCGGCGTGGTTGCGCAGGCGTTTCTGGATGTGCTGGAGCAACCAGCGATGGTGGTCGCTGAAGAAAAAGCCCAGTTTACGGGTCGATGTGCTGTCCAACGCCTGGCTTCCGGTTGTGAGTGTGAATCGTTCTCAATGGTAGCCGGGTCGTCTGATTTCCTGCAATGGGGTGGCTTGCAGAACCGAGGCTGCCGCTACCTGAGTAGCGGCACTGTGCCGGTTCAGGCTGCGGCCTGGCAATCTGCAAACAGTTTTTTGCCCAAAGCGTGTGCGTGGTGCAAGTGGGGAAGTTGGTCAGCCCCTTCGCTGTCATCCAGCAATGTGGAACTGAGTACTTCTGCGCCGCAATAGTCGAAGATGCCGTGCTCGATCTGCACGCGCATCGCCTCGCCATAGCCATGCCGCTCGAAGGTGCCTGTATCGGCACCTGCAATGCCGACCAGGTGAACCTTCATGCCGCGCAATTTCTTGACCGTGGTGCCCCCTTCATAGTCGAACGCCCAGCCGTTGCTGAATACCCGCTCGACCCACCCCTTGAGCAAGGCCGGCAGCGACCACCAGTAGATCGGATAGACCAGCACCAGGGCATCGGCGCGCTCGATGCGTGCCTGCTCGTTGAGTACATCGGCCGGCGGTGCTGCCAGCCGGCGGTGCACGGCATGGTCTGCCAGGCTGAAGCGGGGGTCGAAGCCTTCGCTGGCCAGGTCGGCGATTTCGCTGCTGTGGCCGACGCTGGCCAGGCCGTCGGCAACCTGCCGGGCCAGCGCGTGGGTGAGGGATTGCGGGTCATGGTGACCGACGACGATCAGAGCGTGCATGGTGGCTCTCCATTCAAGGATGCAGGGTAGCCTGAAGCGTTATATACTCCAGGTAAGTTACGATTAGTAAGTTACTTTTGGTAGGTAATCGATGTCAAGCGATCATCAAGCACGTTCCCGCAAGCGCCTGAGCCGCGACGACCGACGCAGGCAGTTGCTGGATATGGCCTGGCAATTGGTGCGGGAGGAGGGTACCGATGCCTTGAGCCTGGGCCGCCTGGCCGAACAGGCGGGGGTGACCAAGCCGGTGGTCTACGACCATTTCGAGACCCGCAACGGGCTGCTGATGGCGCTGTACCAGGAATACGATGCGCGTCAGTCGCAGATGCTGGCGCGAGCCTTGGCCAGCTGTGAAGCCAGCCTGGCCAGCCGCGCCCGGGTGATCGCCGAGGCCTACGTGGACTGCGTAATGAGCCAGGGCCGGGAGATACCTGGAGTGTCGGCAGCGCTGGCCGGGTCGCCGGAAATGGAGGCGCTGAAGCGGGCGTACGAGCAGCCGTTCCTGGACAAGTGCCGCGAAGCCTTGGCCGGGTTTTCGCCCAGCGGCAATGTAGGGGTTGCCGGCATGCGCCTGCTGGTGGGGGCAGCGGATGCACTGTCCCAGGCGGCTGCAGCAGGGGAACTGGAGGCCGGGCAGGCCAAGGCTGAGCTCAAGGCCGCAATTATCGCCATGGTCGAACGGCAAACATGAAGCGCCGACCACTGTGTGTGGGCATGCTTGATAAACTGGCTTCGCTACACAGGCAAGCTCTGATAGGGCTGTTCATCCCCCGGGCTGCGTTCGAACTGGCGCTTGTACTCGCGGCTGAACTGCGAGGTGCTCTGATAGCCCACCCGGTGCGCAGCCTGTGCCACGCCCAGGCCTTCGCCAATCAGCATTTGCTGCGCCTTGAGTAGCCGCAAGCGCTTCAGGTACTGCATCGGCGCCATGTCGGTGCAGCGCTTGAAGTGTTCATGGAAGGTCGAAACGCTCATGTTGGCCCGCGCGGCCAGTGCCTCCACGCTCAGCGGCTCGGCGTAGTGCTCGCGCAGGTGGGCGAGGGCGGCGCCGATGCGGGCGAAGTGCCCCTGTTGCTCCACCAGTGCCCGCAAAACACCGGCCTGCGGGCCGCGCAGCGCGGTATACAGCACCTCGCGTACGCGCGCCGGGCCCAGTACCTTGGCGTCAAGCGGGTCGTGCAGGCAGTGCAGCAGCCGTTCCACACTTTCGCGCATGGGTGCATCCAGTGCCGCCGAGGTCATCGATTGCGGGGTTTGCGCCTGCACTTCAGCGTCCGGTGCCAAGCCCATGCTCTGCACCAACTCGCCCAGCACGCCACGGTCGATGCCCACCGCCACGCCCAGCAATGGCGCGTCAGGGGTGGCGAAGGTTTCGCACATGAACGGCACCGACAACGCCTGCACCAGGTAATGCCCGGCGCCGTACTCCAGGGTGCGAGGCCCCAGGCGCGCCAGTTTGCTGCCCTGGGCCAGGATCATGAGGCTGGGTTCGTAGATCTGTGGGCTGCTGGCCACATAGTGGTCCCAGCTCAGCACCTGCACCTGGGGCAGGAGGGTGGGCACGAAGCCCGGGCGCGTGGTGAGGCTGCGGATCAGTGAGCAGAGCGGCGCATTGGCATCGACGTGACGGGTCAGTTGCATGGTGGACCAGGGGCAGAGAATCAGACAGCTTGATCATCGCAGATTGAGGGCGTGGCGCCAGCCATGGCTTGGCATCTTCGTAGAATCAGGCATGCATGCCGGAGAATCAGCCGTGGGCGAGGCGGCGAACGACGCGCAGAATGCGTCGCCTGAATCGTTTCACTTCACTGCGAGGCCCTGCATGTATACCGCCATCGGTTATGCCGCTCAAACCCCCACCAGCCCCCTGGCTCCCATGACGTTCCAACGCCGCAGCCCGCGCCCGGATGACGTCGCCATCGACATCCTGTACTGCGGCGTGTGCCACTCCGACATCCACCAGGCGCGCAACGAATGGGGCATTGCCGTATACCCGCTGATGCCGGGCCACGAGATCATCGGCCGGGTCACGGCGGTGGGCGACAAGGTCACCGCGCACAAGGTCGGTGACCTGGTGGGCGTCGGCTGCATGGTCGACTCGTGCCGTACCTGTGAAGCCTGCGCCAAGGACCTGGAGCAATATTGCCTCGAAGGCCCGACCATGACCTACGCCACCCCGGACCGGGTCGACGGCAGCAACACCATGGGGGGGTACTCCAGCAGCATCGTGGTCAGCGAGCACTTCGTGGTGCGCATACCGGCCGGCATGGACCTGCCCAGCGCTGCACCTATTCTGTGTGCCGGCATCACCACCTATTCGCCGCTCAAGCACCACGGCGTTGGCCCAGGCCACAAGATCGGCATCCTCGGCATGGGCGGCCTGGGTCACATGGGCATCAAACTGGCCAAGGCCCTGGGTGCGGAAGTGACCCTGTTCACGCGCTCCCAAGCCAAGGCCGAGGAAGCGCGCCGCCAGGGGGCCGACCATGTGATTGTCTCCACTGATGCCGAGCAGATGCGCGCCGCTGCCGGCCGTTTCGATTTCCTGCTCGACACCATTCCGGTGCAGCACGACCTCAACCCGTACCTGGAAACGCTGAAGTTCGACGGTGTGCACATCCTGGTCGGCCTGATCGAACCGATCGACCCGGCATTGCACGCGGCCAACCTGGTGATGAAGCGCCGGGTGCTGGCGGGGTCGTTGATCGGGGGGATTGCCGAGACTCAGGAAGTGCTGGACTTCTGCGCCGAGCACGACATCCGTTGCGATATCGAGATGCTGGACATCCGCAACATCAACCAGGCCTATGAGCGGATGATTGCCGGTGATGTGAAGTACCGGTTCGTGATCGACATGGCCACGCTACAGGGCTGATTGATCGGTTGCCTGTACGGGCCTTTTCGCGGGCAAGCCCGCTCCTACACAGGAGCGGGCTTGCCCGAGGTCGGGCCGGTACAGGCAGCAACGATGCAGCCGTTTTACCAGGCCATTGGCTTGTCCCAGCCCTTCCAGAACAACCATCGCCGCACCTCGCTGTGCGCCCCGGTACCGATCTGCCACTCGGGCCGCCCGCTATCCAGCGCAATCACCGAAATAACCCCCGCATGGCTCGCCGCCACCAGCGTTTGCCCGTCGGCGCTGATATCCATCGCACTGATGGTCGAGCCCAGGTAATGCTGCCAATGCTCCGTACCCTCTTCGCCAAACGCCCGCAGGTAGCCATAAGCATCCCCTACGATGTACTCGCCATTGCGCGCAACCCCCGCATACACCCTTGCGCCATCCTGCACCAGCGGGGTACGCGGGTCCTGGCTGTAGTAATCGGTATCCAGCCCGTGCAGGTCTGCCACCCTCACGGCCAGCGTGGCACCGCTGTAGAAATGGCAGGCATTGACGATCAACTGGTCCCCCGCGCGGTTGAACAAGGCAAAGTGCGGGTATTCACTGCCCGGGCCGATGTGCGCCAGCGGCTTGAGTCGTTCGTCCAGAACAAGATGTCGGCTGCCTTGCTCACCCACGACGATCAGCCGGCCATCCGCCGACACCGCACCATGCTCCATGCTCAGCCCCAGGCTGATGTCGTCCGGGTCGGTGCCCTCGGCCAGCTCTTCGAGCACGCGTGCCTGCTGTGGCAGCAGGCGAGTCGCACCTTGAGTGGCCAGCACGAAGATACCTTCGGCGCTCACCAGCAGTACTCGCTGGCCATCGGGGAAGGGGATCAGCGCGGTCGGTGTGGGCGGCAGGTCGAACGGCTCGAACGGGTAACCTGGCGGCAACCCCTCCAGCCCCGTGGGCCAGGCCAGGCGTTGCACTTGCGGGCCGCCCCAGCCATCGGTCACACGCACGCCCTCGGCATTGGCCAGGGCGAAGTAGCGCCGCGCGGGGCAGCGGCCAAAGTGTTCGATGCCGATGACCGGGGTTACCCCATGGTGGTCGATACGCACCACCTGGCCCTTGTCGTAAGGCATGCCGATGCGGGCCAGCAGGCTGCCATCTTCCAGCAGCAGGACATGGCTGATGCCTTGGCCGTGGTCTTCGAGCAACGGTATCAAGGGGTGGTGTGCGGGTGGCCAGGCCTTGCGGAATGCCTGGCGCTGCGGTTCGTCGACGCCAGGGCGGTTGGCTGCCTGCAGGGCTGCCAGCCAGGCATCGAGCAGGTGTTCGGTGGCGGGTGCCTGCGGCTCTTCGAGGTTGTCCCAGCCGTGCACACGGCCCTGCGCGACGTAGTCGTTGACGGCCTGGGCATAGGCGATGACTGCCTGCTGCCACTGCTGCTGGGGGTGTTGCTTGTCCATGAGCGGATCGGGCTCCTTGTTGCACACGCGTTTCACACAAAGCGCGCATGGTACTCCTTCTGCCTGCCTTGCGGTTGTGAGGCCCCAGCTTGGCGCGTACCATGCCGGGCATTCCTATCCATAACAAAAACGTACGTTGGCAGCCCTGCAAGCGGGTGGCTGGCGTGCGACCTGTTGCCTTGTCTGCGGAGAAGCGGTTTCCACCCATGAACGGACCCATACCCACTCACCTGCCGCCCACAACGGGCAGCGGCAGCTGGCTGAGCGTCATCGCCCTGGCCTTGGCGGCCTTCATTTTCAACACCACCGAGTTCGTCCCGGTGGCGCTGCTCAGTGACATTGGCCGCAGCTTCGACATGAGCACTGCCCAGGTCGGCCTGATGCTGACCATCTATGCCTGGATCGTGGCGCTGGCCTCGTTGCCCATGATGTTGCTGACCCGCAACATCGAACGGCGGCGTCTGCTGCTGTTCGTGTTCCTGGTGTTCGTTGTCAGCCACTTGCTGTCCTGGCTTTCGCAAAGCTTCGCCATGCTGCTGGTCAGCCGCATCGGCATTGCCCTGGCGCATGCGGTGTTCTGGTCCATCACCGCTTCGCTGGCGGTGCGTGTGGCGCCGCCGGGCCAGCAGGCCAAGGCGCTGGGCCTGCTGGCCACCGGTACTACCCTGGCCATGGTCCTGGGCATCCCGCTGGGCCGTGTGGTGGGCGAGGCACTGGGCTGGCGCATCACGTTCCTGAGCATTGCCGGGGTAGCGCTAGCCGCCATGCTGTGCCTGATGAAATCGCTGCCGCTGCTGCCCAGCCAGAACTCCGGTTCGTTGCGCAGCCTGCCGGTTCTGTTCAAGCGCCCGGCACTGGTCATTACCTACTTGCTGGTAACGCTGGTCATTACCGCGCAGTTCACGGCCTACAGCTATATCGAGCCGTTCGCCCTGCACGTAGCGCAGATCGGCGGCGACCGCACCACGCTGTTGCTGCTGTTGTTCGGCGGTGCCGGGGTTTTTGGTTCGTTGTTGTTCAGCCGTTACAGCGAACGCTTCCCGCATGGCTTCCTGGTGGGTTCGATCGGGGTACTCGCCGCGTGCCTGTTGCTGATGTTGCCGCTGTCGGGCAACTTCTATGTGTTCGCAGTGCTGAGCATGTTCTGGGGCGTGGCAATTCTCAGCTTCAGCCTGGCGCTGCAGTCCAAGACCCTGAAGCTGGCGTCCGACGCCACCGATGTGGCCATGGCGCTGTTCTCGGGTATCTACAACATCGGCATTGGCGGTGGTGCGCTGCTCGGCAGTATCGTCAGCAGCCAGATGAACGTGGCGGATATCGGCCTAGTGGGCGGCAGCGTGGCAGTGGTCGGGCTGGTACTGGCCGTTGCCAGTACCCGGCGCTTTCGCGAGGCGTTGACACGTTGAGCCGAGGCCGCTCAGGCCCCTTGCCAGTCAAGCAGAGACTCAGGCCAATACTGCAGCCCATGCTGATATCAACAAAACCCCCGCCAATACCTGGTTGAACACCCGCAATCGCCCCGGTGCCTGCAGCCACCGGGCGCTCCCCACCCCCAACACCGCCCAGGCGGCCATGCTCGGCAGAGCGATCAGCAAGAACACCAGCGCCAGCTGCCACACGGGCAACGACGGCGCGGCAAATACCCCGACCACCGCCACGGCCATCAACCACACCTTGGGGTTCACCACCTGCAACGAGGCCGCACTGAGCGCACTGAAGCCTTGTGCCGTGGCCGCGTGGAGCGGAGCGGCGGCACTGCGCAGCATCTTCCACGCCAGGCTGCTCAGCCACAGCACCCCGGCCCAGCTCATCAGCTGTTGCGCCAAGGGGTAGCGCAGCAGCAGTTCGCCCAGCCCCAGCCCGACGAGCAGCACAATGGAGGCAGCCGCGCCACACGCCGCCACGATCGGCGCCAGGCTTGCGCGCAGGCCCCGGCGGGCGCCATGGGCCAGGATCAACAGGTTGGTCGGCCCCGGGCTGATACTGGACACCAGGGCAAACAGAATGAAGGGCAACAGCGACTCAGACATGGTTCATGGGCTCCGTAACATCGAAGCACCATGCTCGCTGCCCGCCGGCACTCAGTCTGGAAGGTTTGAGCAGCGCCTGCGGTAGTCGGCGGGGGTCAACTGGTAGGCGCGGCGGAACCAGCGCCCCAGGTGGCTCTGGTCGGCAAAGCCCAACGCCACGGCCACTTCGGCAGGTGTCTGGCCTTGGGCAAGCAGGCGCCGCGCGCGGGCCAGGCGCAGCTGGATCAGGTAGGCATGGGGTGCAATGCCGAACGCTGCCTTGAACGCACGCGTCAGGCGGAAGCGGTCGATGCCGCAGGCCTGGGCCAGGTCCTCCAGGCCGATGTCGCGTTCCAGGTTGGCATGCAGGAAGTCCCGGGCGCGCTGTGCGGTCAGCGGCAGGCGCGGGTCGGGGTTGATGCGGCGGCGCCAGTGCAGGTGGCGGGTCAGGCAGGCCAGCAGATCGTCCATGGCCGTTTGCCTGACGATGCGCAAGTCCTGGTCATGCACGGCCCTGAAGGCCAGGGCGGTGGCCCGTGCCAGGCGTTCGTCGTGGCACAGGGTGTCGGCAAAGCTGGGCAGGCTGTCGCCCGGCGCGTGCTCGTACAGCGCGCGCAGCTGTTGGTCGAGCCAGGCGGGCTCCAGGTACAGCGTCGAATAGGTGAAGCCTTCTTCGGTGGGCGCCAGGCCATCGTGGATGTCGCCAGGCTCAAGTAAAAATACCTGCCCCGGCGTGCTGCGGTGGCGCACCCGGCGGCAGTTGAACTGCTGCACGCCCTGCTCGGTCACGCCGACCAGGAAGCTGTCGTGCCAGTGGGGGTCATAGGCATGGCCGACAAAATGCGCACGGACCGACTCGATGCCGGTGTCGGCGTCTTGTTTGAAGTCGATCCAGTTGCTCATGGACGTGTACCGTGGGGTAAATGGCTACCTTAGCGCAACGCCCCCGGCTCAGTCTGGAACGATTGTGCAGCCGTTGGTCAGTGCCCGGGCGCGCAGGGCCTCGAAGCGTTCGCGTAGCCACAGGTGCAATTGCGTCACGGCAGGCGTGAGCTGCTTGCGATGAGGGCAGACCAAGGCCAGCGGGGTAGGCTCGCCGATCAATTCGGGCAGGACGATTTCCAGTTCACCGGCCGCGATGTTGGCGCTGACATCCAGCCACGACTTGTAGACGATACCTTCCCCCTGGATGGCCAGGCGGCGGATGACGTCGGCATCGTCACTGACCAGCGGCCCACGCACCTGCACGGTGCGGTTACCCAGCTGCCACTTGTCGTACACCCGGCTGTGCTGCATGTACAGCAGACAGGCATGCTGCTGCAGCGCGTCGGGGGTAAGCGGGCGGCCGTGGCGGGCCAGGTAGTCGGGCGAGGCCACCAGCACGCGGCGGTTCCATTCGGCCAGTGGCAGGGCGATGTAGTTGGCATCCTGGTTGAGGCCATAGCGGATGGCCACATCCACAGGGTCGCGGTTGAGGTCGGCCATCTGGTCGGACAGGAAGAAGCGCAGTTGCAATGCCGGGTGGTCGCGGCGGAAAGCGCTGAGCCAGGGCAGCAGCATGTTGCGGCCCATGTCGGAAGGGGCCGACACCTGCAGGGTGCCGCGCAGGCTATTGGGGTTGCCATGCAGATCTTCATGGCCCTGGCGCAGGCTTTCCAGCACATTCAGCGCGGTTGGCAGGTAGCGCTCGCCCTCGGCGGTCAGGCGCAGGCTGCGGGTGGTGCGGGCGAACAGGCGTACATCCAGGTCGCGTTCCAGGCGTTTGATCGCGGCCGCCACCTGGCCTGGCAGCAGGCCTGCTTCATGGGCAGCGGCAGTGAAGCTACCCAGCACGCTGCTGCGGGCAAACAGTTCGAGGTCGGTGATGCGCAGCATTTTCATTCCAGGGATGAAAGTGTTGTTACATTGTGCCGCTTTTTCTTTTTTGCTGGAAAGATAAGATGCCCGGCAAACCCATTGTTCACTCCGGAGTTGTCGCATGGATACCGTATCGCTGGCCAAGCGCCGTTACACCACCAAAGCTTACGATGCCTCACGCCGCATTCCCCAGGCCACTGTCGATGCCCTGCTCGAACAACTGCGCCACAGCCCGTCGTCGGTCAATTCCCAGCCTTGGCATTTCATCGTCGCCGACACGGCCGAAGGCAAGGCCCGCCTGGCCAAGAGCACTGCTGAGGGTTATGCCTACAACACGCAGAAGCTTCTCGATGCCTCGCACGTGATCGTGTTCTGCACCCGTACCGAGATGACTGAAGAACACCTGAACGCCGTGCTCGATCAAGAGGCCGCCGATGGCCGTTTCCGTGATGAGCAAGCGCGCGCCGGGCAAAACCAGAGCCGCCGCCACTACGTCAACCTGCACCGCTTCGACCAGAAGGATGTGCAGCACTGGATGGAAAAGCAGACCTACCTGGCGCTGGGTACTGCCTTGCTGGGTGCGGCGGCGCATGGGCTGGATGCCACGCCGATCGAGGGCTTCGACAGCAAGGTCCTCGATGCCGAACTGGGCTTGCGTGAGCGTGGGTTCACCAGCGTGGTGATCCTGAGCCTGGGTTACCGCAGCGAGGCGGATTTCAACGCCGGGCTGAACAAGTCGCGGTTGCCGGCATCGCAAGTGTTCACCTTCCTCTGAAGTTTTTGGGGCCGCTTTGCGGCCCTGGCAACGCTGGCGGTCAATCTGGCAACGCTGGCGGTCAATCTGGCAACGCTGGCGGTCAATCTGGCAAAGCCCTGGCTTCGACCGCCCGACCCGGCAAACTGGCAATGACCCGGCATATACCGCATACTTGTCGGCAAATGCCGAAAAGGAGCATGCCATGCTTGCCGAAGTGCTTCGCGACAACGGTTATCACGAGTACCGGGCGCGCCTGCAGGCGCTGCTGGACATTCCCGAGCTTGCCAGCGACTTCGAAATTCACACCCGCATCACCGATGGTTTTGCCGCCACCTGGTTGGTGAAGCTGACCGAGCGCGGTGTGCTCACCCCGGTGGAGCGCGACCAGATCATTCCGCTGCGCACCCTCAAATCCCGTATCGAGCGCGACCAACCGCTGACCGTGGATGAGAGCGATCGGCTGTTCCGCTCGGCCCACATCACCGCCATGGCCGAGGCCGTGTTCGGTGAAGCGGGCAAGGCCAAACGCTGGCTTTCCAAGCCCAAGGAACGTTTCTCGGGGCTGACGCCGATGCAGATGCTCACCACCCAGCAAGGCACCACTCAGGTCGAAGAAATGCTGCTGCAGATTGCCGAGGGCTATGGCCTGTGATTTTGTGGCGAATCAGCGCCTATGCAGACTTGAGCGGTACGGGGGGCTTGCGTGTAAGTGGCCGCTGGCACCAGGCGGGTCGGCCGGTGGTGTATGCCGCCACCAGTCCTCCCGGGGCGATGCTGGAAGTGTTGGTGCACCTGGAGATCGACCCCGAGGATTTCCCTACCACCATGCGCTTGCTGCGCATCGAACTGCCTGACACGGTTTCCCAGGCGCAGTTGCCCGCTTTGCAGCCCGGCTGGTCTGCCCAGCCTGAGTTGACCCGTACGCTGGGCAATCGCTTTCTGGATGACTGTTCGGCATTGCTGCTGCCGGTGCCAAGCGCGATCATGCCCAGCACCACCAATTACCTGTTCAACCCACGGCACCCGCAGGCGCAGAGCGCGAAAATCCAGGTTGAGGATTTCACGCCGGACAGCCGCCTGTTCTAGTGTGGTGTTTCTGAAACACCACACTAGGGCGTGGTCACCACAGTGCGGCCGATGCTGACGCCAGCACCCGGCCAAACACGTCGAGTGCCTTGTCCACGTCCGCCTCGGTGCTGAAACGGCCGATGCTCAAACGCACACTGTTGCGTGCCTGACGCTCATCCAGCCCCAGTGCCAGCAGCACGTGCGAGGCAGCGTTGCTCGCCGAGTTGCAGGCCGAGGTGGTCGACAAGGCCAGCTCGCCGGCCAGCGCCGCGCTGTTGAAGCCCTTGCTGTCGATGCACAGGTTCAAGGTATGGGGAATGCGTTGCTTGGCGCAGCCGTTCAGGGTAATGCCGGGCATGGCCAGCAGGCCTGTGCGCAGGCGTCTTGCCAGTTGCTCGAGGCGCTGGTGTTCGCTGTCGCCAGGTTGGCCGGCCAAGGCAAAGGCACTGCCCATGCCCGCTATCTGATGGGTCGCCAGGGTGCCGGAACGCAGGCCCTGCTCATGGCCGCCGCCGTGCATCTGCGCACGCATCAGCACGCGGGCGCGCGGCCCGACATACAGCGCGCCGATGCCTTTTGGCCCGTAGACCTTGTGCGCCGAAAAAGACATCAGGTCCACGGCCATCGTATGCAGGTCGATAGCCAGCTTGCCCACGGCCTGCGCGGCATCCACGTGCAGCAGGGCACCGTGGGCACGCACCTGCTCGCCGATCGCGGCAAAGTCGGTGACCGTGCCCAGTTCGTTGTTGACCGCCATCAGCGATACCAGGCGGGTGTCAGCGCGCAACGCTGCCTGCACGCTTGCAGGCTGGATCAGGCCATCGGCATCCGCTGCCAGGCGAGTAACGGCCCAGCCCTGGCGCTCCAGTTCGGCCACGGTGTCGAGCACGGCCTTGTGTTCCAGCTGGCTGGTGATCAGGTGTCCGGGCTGGCCGATGCCTTGGGCAATACCCTTGAGCGCCAGGTTGTTGGACTCGGTCGCTCCCGAGGTCCATACCAGCTGCTCGGCGTGCGCGCCGACGCACTCGGCGACTTGCTGGCGCGCCTGCTCCACGGCGTGACGTGCAGCCTGGCCGAAGGCGTGGCCGCTGGAAGCCGGGTTGCCGAAGTTGGCCTGGTTACCCAGGCAGGCGAGCATGGTTTCGATAACCCGGTCGTCGACGGGGGTAGTGGCGGCGTAATCGAAGTAGAGTGGGGCGCTAGGCATTGAGGGCGGGTCCGTGTCAGTGGCCGTGAAATCGGCGATCATTGACGTAAGCGTACCTGCCTACAGCGGTATTTTTTTCGTTTCCCTCAGGTCGATTCGCGATTATTTTAGAAAAAAATTCTCTATAGAAGATTTTTCATGGAATTTTCTACTTTGCCTGGTGAGGGGCCATCAATGGCAGCTCACCGGCACCTTCAGGCGTGCTCCAGAGCCTTTTCTTCCTCTGCCACCACGCGCTCGCACAATTCGGTGATCTGTTCGCGCATCCAGCGGTTGGCTGGGTCCTGGTCGGTGCTTTCATGCCAGTACAGGTGCGTTTCCAGTGCAGGGACCTCCACCGGCAGCGCCTGATAACGCAATTGATGGCGACGGGCGAAGCGCTCGGGAACCGTCATCGCCATGTCGGTCTGCTGCAACACCTGTGACGCCATCAGGTAGTGTTGCGAACGCAGGGCGACCTTGCGTTGAACACCCATCTTGCCCAGTGCCAGGTCGACGTAACCCAGGCCGTTGCGGCGGCTGGAGATATGGATATGGGTCATGCCCAGGTAGCTGTCGAGGGTCAGCTTGCTGTCAGCCAGCGGGTGGCCCTGGCGCAGGGCGCAGACATAGCGGTCTTGCATCAGTTTGATGTGGCGCACCTGCGGGTCGGTGTTCAGTGGCGCGTCGATGGCAAAGTCCAGGCGGCCGGCCGCGAGTTCCTTGGTGGTCTCGCGGCGCTTGCACAGGAAACTCTCGATCATTACCGCCGGCGCCAGGCGGCGCAGGCGCTGGAACAGCGGCGGCAAGATGATCGCCTCGGTCAGGTCGGTCATGCTGATGCGGAAGGTCTTGTTGGCCTGCTGCGGGTTGAACGTGCGGCTTTCCTGCACCGATGTCCGCAACAGCGCCAGCGCGTTGCGCACAGGGCCGATGATGTTCTGCGCCATGGGTGTGGGCACCATGCCTTGCGCGGTACGCACGAACAGCGGGTCATTGAAGGTTTCGCGCAGGCGCGACAGGGCATTGGACACTGCCGGCTGTGTAATGCCGACGATCTGCCCGGCGCGGGTCAGGTTGGCTTCGGTGTAGATCGCATCGAACACGATGAACAGGTTGAGGTCGACCTTGCTAAGGTTCATGGGCGCCGCTCTTTGTTGGAATTATCGGCCGATCATATATCGGTTATGAATGTTTATACACGCGGAAAATAGACTAGGTGGATGGAGCAATGCTGCTCTAGGCTCTGGCCCACGTACTCCGAACTGTGAAGGTAGCCCAGATGGATTTCGCCTATTCGCCCAAGGTCCAGGCACTGCGCGAGCGTGTCACTGCGTTCATGGACGCTTATGTCTACCCCGCCGAAGCCGTGTTCGAGCGCCAGGTCGCCGAGGGTGACCGCTGGCAGCCCACTGCAATCATGGAGGAGCTTAAAGCCAAGGCCCGCGCCGAAGGGTTGTGGAACCTGTTCTTGCCCGAGTCGGAATACGGCGCTGGCCTGAGCAACCTGGAGTACGCCCCGCTGGCAGAGATCATGGGCCGCTCGTTGCTCGGGCCGGAGCCGTTCAACTGCTCCGCGCCGGACACCGGCAACATGGAAGTGCTGGTGCGCTATGGCAGCGAGGCGCAGAAACGCCAGTGGCTGGAGCCGCTGCTGCGCGGCGAGATCCGCTCAGCGTTTGCCATGACCGAACCGGACGTGGCCTCCTCGGACGCCACCAACATGGCTGCTACCGCCATACGGGACGGTGACGAGTGGGTGATCAACGGCCGCAAGTGGTGGACGTCCGGCGCCTGCGACCCGCGCTGCAAGGTCATGATCTTCATGGGCCTGTCTGACCCTGAAGGGCCACGCCACCAGCAGCATTCCATGGTGCTGGTGCCTACCGACACGCCGGGCGTGAAGATCGTCCGCCCGCTGCCGGTGTTCGGTTATGACGATGCGCCCCATGGTCATGCCGAAGTCCTTTTCGAGAATGTGCGGGTGCCGTACGAAAATGTGATCCTTGGTGAAGGACGCGGCTTCGAAATTGCCCAGGGCCGCCTGGGCCCAGGCCGTATCCACCACTGCATGCGCTCGATCGGCATGGCCGAGCGCGCACTGGAGTTGATGTGCAAGCGTTCGGTGGAGCGTACTGCTTTTGGTCGGCCACTGGCCCGCTTGGGCGGCAACGTCGACAAGATCGCCGACTCGCGCATGGAAATCGACATGGCCCGGCTGCTGACGCTCAAAGCGGCCTACATGATGGACACCGTCGGCAACAAGGTGGCTCGTAGCGAGATCGCCCAGATCAAGGTGGTGGCGCCGAACGTGGCCTTGAAAGTGATCGACCGGGCTATCCAGATACATGGTGGGGCAGGGGTAAGCGGCGATTTCCCGCTGGCCTACATGTATGCCATGCAGCGCACCCTTCGTCTGGCTGACGGGCCGGATGAAGTGCACCGGGCCGCGATTGGCAAGTACGAAATTGGCAAGTATGTGCCGGTGGAGATGTTGCGTAGCGGGCGGTGAACGCGTCAGCCTGCGCCGGCCCATTCGCGATCAAACCCGCGCCTGCAGTGATTGCGCAAAGTCCTGCAACTTGTAGGACGTATCTGAATTTTGGCTGAGGCCACTTGAATCTCCCTTGCTGGTGATAGGTTTCCAACCTGAATCAAGTACAGGGAGTTCATATATGCGCGTCAATCTAGAGGGGAAAGGTCAGGCGGTAGATGGCGATGTCACCACAACGGGTGCTGTCTGTATTGCGACGGGGGCCGGCTATCTAGACGAAGGCCGAATGGTGCTCCGTGAAGGCGACCACACCACGCCATGCCCTCTTTGTGGGCAGGCGGGAACTGTCGCCGAAGGTGTGGATCACTTTATTTCAGATGGCCAGCGGGTGGCTATGGATGGTGCGTTGGTTGTCTGTGGCTGTTCGCCGGGCACCAACCGGGTAGTCGCGCCCTTGTATGAGGCTCCGCCCTCCATGCACTCCATTGCAGGGCGTGCCAATACCCACGCTGCCGAGCTGTCACCCACCTTCAACCCCGAGCGCTTCTCCCAACCGGTAATAGGTGCACTGCCTGGTTCGCTGGAGCCTGGCTTCTACGTGGTTCCACGACGCATGTCGTTTCCCCAGATACTGCTTCAACTGGCCGGTCACGATTCCACGTTGCCGGTCTCACGGTTACAGCGGCTCAATCCCACGTATGCGCAAGGGTTCAAAGCTGGGGAAATCTTCGTTATCGGTGATCCTGACAATGGAAATGCCTGCACGCGCGAAGAGGGAGAGCTTATGGCGGCTGCGCAGCATGCGCGGCGTGCGCTGGAGGCACTCGACTACGTCGAAGCGGATTTCATGATGCAGCACCAGGCCGAAATCGCCGGCTTGCTCAGCAACGCCAGTCTGTCCATGGGCGTGGGCAAGGACATGCTGGATCAAGGCTTGAAACAAGTAAGCGATACCTTGACCAGCATCGAGCAATTGCACCAGCGTGAGTTCATGCACCATGGCCATTTGAATAGTCCGGGTTTCTTCGCCGAGCGCAGGCGGTTGTTGCAGCAACTGGATGGCCAGTTGAAAGCGGCGTTGCTTAATAAGCAACTGAATCTGGGGAGCTATGAGCGGCTGAAGAAGAGCTTGAATATCTCTACCAAGAGCCTGGTGCACCATTGGTCGAAAGCGGGCGGACCGGGGCAGATTCCGGGGTATGCGACACATCTTGAGAAGGTGGCGCGGTTAAGTAAGTACCTGCAATACGGAGGGTATGCAGCGATTGGGCTGGGCGGGACCTCGTCTTATCTGAAAGTAAAAGAAGTCTGTCGGGCCGGGGAGACTCGTGCTTGTCGAAAGGTTCGGTTTACTGAAGCGGGAAATTTTGTAGGGGGTCTAACGGGAGGGTTGGTAGGTGCCTCTGGTGGAGGTGCTGCAGCAGCTGCGTTATGCGGTATTTTTGCGGTGGGTACCGGTGGGTTTGGTGCAGTGTGCGGGATTGCGATCGTTGGCGCAGCCTCTTCTGCAGGCGCTATTGGTATTGGCGCCCTCGGAGAGCGGACCGGTGAACTCCTTCATGAGGTGACTGATGATTGACTTTGACAATTGGTCCCCATTGTTGCAGATAGGATTCCTGATTGCGCCTTTCGTCCTAGGCCTTGCGGGGATCGCTATCAATGTGAAAATTGCTTTGTCGAGTGATTTTGATGTCGCCCTTTCAGCGATCACGAGCAACCCCTATCTTGAGCAGATGAAACCCGTATGGGGCGGACGAAACCTAAGGCATCGATGCCTACTGATGAGTACAGTAAGCGCTTTGGTCACATTCCCAAGGTTACATTCACGCCTCGGATGGTTGAACGAAGCGGAGCTTGACAATTTTCCCCCAAAGTTGAGGCGAGATATGGGAGCAGCCCTTTGGTTGATCTTGATTGCCTCACTTTGGGGAGCGGTTGGTTACTTCATCATCAAGCAATGATTGCAACTCAGACCCGTAACTGTGGGTCATTCTTTTTTTGTCCCGTTGTTTTCTTATCGTTAGCTGCTTTTTCTATCGTCTTGTCGTCTTTATTCAACGTCTGCCCCCGCGTCTTGATCAACGAAATCACCACCCCACCCAGCAACAACCCGAATGTCACGCCCAACGACAGCAGCGCCGGCACCTTGCCCACCATGCCGTGGTAGAAAATCTTGCAGCCAATGAAGATCAACACCAGCGCCAGTGCGTACTTGAGGTAAACGAACCGGTGCATCAGCGCCGCCAGCGCGAAATACAGCGAGCGTAAGCCGAGGATGGCGAAGATGTTGGAGGTGTAGACGATGAACGGGTCCTGGGTGATAGCGAAGATCGCCGGCACGCTGTCGACGGCAAATACCAGGTCGGCCAGTTCGATCAGTACCAGCGCCAGAAACAGCGGGGTGGCATAACGCAGCGCCTTGCTGTGCCCGGCCGGGGTGTGGCGTACGAAGAAGTGCGAGCCATGGATCTGGTCGGTAACCCGCATGTGCCGCCGCACGAACTTGAGGATCGGGTTGTTGGCCAGGTCTGGGCGGCTGTCTTCCTTCGACAGTGCCATTTTCACCCCGGTAAACAGCAGGAAGGCACCGAAGATGTACAGGACCCAGGCAAAGTTCTGTACCAGCGCCGCGCCCACGCCGATCATGATGGCCCGCAGGAACACCACGCCCAGGATGCCCCAGAACAGTACGCGGTGCTGGTAGCGGCGGGGGATGGCGAAGTAGCTGAAGATCATCGCCATGACGAACACGTTGTCCATCGACAACGATTGCTCGACCAAAAAACCGGTGTAGAACTCCAGTGCCGACTGCGCGCCCAACTGGTACCAGACCCCCGCGCCGAACAGTACACCGACACTGAAATAGCCTGAATACAACAGCAGGCTCTCGCGCATTTCAATTTCCCGGTCGTGGCGGTGCAGCACGCCCAGGTCGAGCACCAGCAAACCGATGACGATGGCCATGAACACCAGCCACAACCAGGCGCTGGTACCGAGGACAGGTGTTGTGAGGAATGCTTGCAGAGCTGTCATGAGCCCCTCCTTGAATGTCGACGTTGCAAGGCAACAGTGATCCGACATGGCGGCTTGGCAGCCGTCAGAGGGGCCCGGTATCACATGGGCTTGAGCCTAGACCCGTTTGCCCGTGATGCCGAATGGGGAGCTGTTACATTTCTTTGCCAGTGCAGAGCTCAGGTCCGCAATCCTTTGCTCAGCCCTTTCCCTTCTATTAAGTAGCCCCGGTTATAGCCAAAACCAATCGAAAGCATGAGCTTTGCCAATGAGCCTTCAGCGGGATGATTAGTTAGGATTCTATCCATCAACTGATTCCAACCCCATGAAGGAGCGTCTCTCATGCCAATCATCAACAGCCAGGTCAAACCCTTCAACGCCACCGCCTACCACAAAGGCGAGTTCGTTCAGGTCAGCGAAGCCGATCTGAAAGGCAAGTGGTCTGTCGTGTTCTTCTACCCGGCCGACTTCACCTTCGTTTGCCCGACCGAGCTGGGTGACCTTGCTGACAACTACGCCGAGTTCCAGAAGCTGGGCGTGGAAATCTACGGTGTTTCCACTGATACCCACTTCACTCACAAAGCCTGGCACGACACTTCGGACACCATCGGCAAGATCGAATACCCGCTGATCGGTGACCCGACTCACGTCATTTCGCGCAACTTCGACGTGCTGATCGAAGAAGCTGGCCTGGCCGACCGCGGTACCTTCGTGATCAACCCGGAAGGCCAGATCAAGATTGTCGAGCTGAACGACGGTGGCGTAGGCCGTGATGCTGCTGAACTGCTGCGTAAGGTCAAGGCTGCCCAGTACGTTGCCGCTCACCCAGGCGAAGTGTGCCCGGCCAAGTGGAAAGAAGGCGAAGCCACTCTGGCGCCGTCGCTGGACCTCGTAGGCAAGATCTAAGGTCATGCCCATAACGCGGGCGGTAAGCAGCCGCCAAAGCTGAAATACCTACCGCCCCGTCAAGCGCCCGGGCGACCTCGCCTGGGCGTTTTTGTATCCGAGTTTTGAAAAAGGAATCGCCCGTATGTTGGACGCCACGCTTAAATCGCAACTGAAAACCTACCTGGAGCGGGTCACCCAGCCGATCGAGATCGTTGCTTCCCTCGACGACGGCGCGAAGTCCCGCGAATTGCACGACCTGCTGGTGGAGATTGCCGGCCTGTCGAACCTCATTACCTTCAGCGCGGACGGTACCGATGCCCGTCGCCCTTCGTTCTCGCTGAACCGCCCGGGTGCCGATATCAGCCTGCGCTTCGCCGGCATCCCCATGGGTCACGAGTTCACCTCGCTGGTGCTGGCACTGCTGCAAGTCGGTGGCCACCCGTCCAAGGCCAGTGCCGAAGTGATCGAGCAGATCCAGGCCCTGGAAGGTGAATTCAACTTCGAAACCTACTTCTCGCTGTCGTGCCAGAACTGCCCGGACGTGGTCCAGGCACTGAACCTGATGGCGGTACTCAACCCCAACGTGCGCCATGTTGCCATCGACGGTGCGCTGTTCCAGGACGAAGTGGAATCGCGCAAGATCATGGCGGTACCGAGTATCTACCTCAACGGTGAAGTGTTTGGTCAGGGCCGTATGGGCCTGGAAGAAATCCTTGGCAAGATCGACACCAACGCTGGCGCCCGCCAGGCCGAGAAGATCAACGCCAAGGAAGCCTTTGACGTGCTGGTCGTCGGCGGTGGCCCCGCTGGCGCCGCTGCTGCCATCTACGCTGCCCGCAAGGGCATCCGCACCGGTGTTGCCGCCGAGCGCTTCGGCGGCCAGGTGCTGGACACTCTGGCCATCGAGAACTTCATCTCGGTGCAGGAAACCGAAGGGCCGAAGCTGGCCACGGCGCTGGAAGAGCACGTCAAACAGTACGACGTCGACATCATGAACCTGCAGCGCGGTGAAGCGCTGATTCCGGCTGCCGAGGGCGTTCTACACGAAGTGCGCCTGGCGGGGGGCGCTTCGCTGAAGGCCAAGACCGTGATCCTGGCCACCGGCGCCCGCTGGCGCGAAATGAACGTGCCGGGTGAGCAGGAGTACCGCGGCCGCGGCGTGGCCTACTGCCCGCACTGTGACGGCCCGCTGTTCAAGGGCAAACGTGTGGCAGTGATTGGCGGCGGCAACTCGGGTGTGGAAGCGGCTATCGACCTGGCTGGTATCGTCGCCCAGGTGACGCTGATCGAGTTCGACAGCCAGTTGCGTGCCGATGCGGTGTTGCAACGCAAGCTGCGCAGCCTGCCGAACGTCAACGTGATCACCAGCGCGCTGACCACCGAGGTGCTGGGCAATGGCGAGAAGGTGACTGGCCTGCGCTACAAGGACCGCACCACGGATGAAGAGCACGAAGTGGCACTGGAAGGCATCTTCGTGCAGATTGGCCTGCTGCCCAACACTGACTGGCTGAAGGGCACCGTCGAGCTGTCGCCGCGTGGCGAAATCATTGTCGACGCCAAGGGCCAGACCAGCATCCCGGGTGTGTTTGCCGCAGGTGACGTGACTACCGTGCCGTACAAGCAGATCGTCATTGCGGTGGGTGAGGGGGCCAAGGCGTCGCTCGCGGCCTTTGACCACCTGATTCGGACTTCGGCACCGGCGTAAGCCTGTACGGCCCTTTCGCGGTTGAGTCCGCTCTCACAGGACTGCGCAGTTGTTGAAACTGTGAAAATCCCCGTAGGAGCGGGTTTACCCGCGAAGAGGCCGGACCTGCTGGCCAGTCTCCACCCGTCGTTCACCGTTGTCGCCGCTACCGTATTCGCGGGTAAACCCGCTCCTACGCAGATTGGTGGTGGACACACCTCGGGGGTTGGACACAGGCCGTCGTGTAGGAGCGGGTTCACCCGCGAAGAGGCCGGCCCTGCTGGCCAATCTCCACCCGCCGTTCACCGTTGCCGCCGCTACCGTATTCGCGGGTAAACCCGCTCCTACACCTGATCGGGGGTGGACACACACCGGAGTTTGGACACAGGCCGCCGTGTAGGAGCGGGTTTACCCGCGAACACCGGCAGAGCCGGTGCCATTACGCGACCCCTTGCGATATCAGCCCAGGCAGCGGGTTACGTGCTTGACCGACTGATAGGCCGACAACCCCCAAGGCCCCAGCTCACGGCCGATCCCGCTGCCCTTGGTGCCCCCCCATGACGTTTCGACGAACACCGCCTGCACCGAGTTGATCCACACATGGCCAACCTCCAGCGCATCGGCCACGCGCTCGGCGCGTTCCAGGTCGGCGGAGCATACTGTAGCCACCAGCCCGAAGCGGCTGTCATTGGCTTCGGCAATGGCCTGTTCCTCGGTGGCAAAGCGCCGTGCGCAGAGCACCGGGCCAAAGATTTCCTCGGTCCACAGGCGGCTGTCTTTCGGCACATCGGTATACAGCGTCGGGCTGACGAACCAGCCTTCACGGTCCAGTGCATGGCCGCCGGCCAGGCACTGCAAACCTTCTTCCCGCGCCGTGGCAAAGTAGCTGGCCACCTTCAACCATTGCGCCTGGCTGGTCAGCGGGCCCATGTCGACCTCTTCGGTCAAAGGATTACCCACCCGCAGGTTTTCCAGTGCCGCCTGCAAGCGCGGCAGCAGTGCATCGGCAATGCCGTCCTGCACCAGCAGCCGCGATGTGGCCGAACACATCTGGCCGGCATTCCAGCTGATGCCGGCAACAATCCATTCCACCGCCTGGTCGACATCGCAATCATCGAACACCACGATGGCCGACTTACCGCCCAGCTCCAGCGTCACCGGCCGGCACTGCGCCGAAGCGCTGCGCATCACCTGGCTGCCGACGCTGTTGCTACCGGTGAAGGACAACTTGTCCAGGCCATTGTGATTGCTCAGTGCGGCGCCGGTCTCGGCCTTGCCGTTGACGATGTTCAGCACCCCGGCGGGCAGGCCCAGGGCGTCGGCGATCTGGCCGTAGGCCTGCTCGATCAGCGGGGTGACCTCTGAAGGCTTGAGCACCACGGTGCAACCGGCGGCCAGGGCCGGGGCAAGTTTCCAGGCGCTGGTCACCAACGGGAAGTTCCACGGCACGATCAGGCCGACCACGCCCACCGGTTCAAGACGGGTGCGGGCGGTGAAACCCGGCGCAGCCAGCGGCACAGTGCGGTTTTTCGATGGCAGCTGCTCGGCCAGCTCGGCGTAATAACCAAAGGTGGCGATGGCGTCATCCAGGTCGATTTCCGCTTCGTGACGCGGTTTGCCGTTATTGCGCATCTGCACGGTGACAAGCGCTTCACGGCGCTGCCCGAGCTGTTCGGCAAAACCACGCAGGAAGGCGGCACGTTCACTGGCGCTGGTGCTTTTCCAGGCGGGCAGGGCGCTGCGGGCAGCGGCGACGGCCTGGTCAACCTGGCTCACGCTGGCGGCCATCAGCTCGGCGAACGGTTGCCCCAGCGCAGGGTCGTTGACGCTGATGCAGTCGCTGCCTTGGCCTTCGACCCAATGGCCGGCGATATAGTGGGAAGTGGTCATGGTCGGTTTCCAGTCAGGCCATTTCGGCGGTGGTCACAGGCGTATGCGCGGTGCTTTTGCAACGCACCCATCGCGGGCCCAGGGGGCCATACACGCCAGCAGGTTCAGGGAACAGGTTGAGCAACAGCAGGTACAGCACGCCAGCCAGCCCCAGCGTGACCGGCAGGCTCAGGTCGATGCCGCCCGCCAGGTCACCCAGTGGGCCGACGAACTGCCCCGGCAGGTTGACGAAGCACAGGCCAACCGCCGCGCTGGGGATCCACGCCCCCATGCCGCGCCAGTTCCAGCCGTGCAGGAACCAGTAGTGGCCACCACGCTGGCCGCGGGTGAATACCTGCAGGTCGTCGGCGTGGTAGAAGCCGCGGCGGGTAATCAGGCCAAGGATCATGATCACCATCCACGGGCTGGTGCAGGTAATGATCAGCACGGCAAAGGTCGATACGCTCTGCACGAGGTTGAAGGTGAAGCGGCCAATGAAGATGAAGCCAATCGCCAGCACGCCGATCAGCAGCGTAGCGCCAGCACGGCTGAGCAGGCGCGGGAACACGCTGGACATGTCCAGGCCGGTGCCATACAGCGCGGTGGTGCCGGTGGACATGCCGCCGATCACCGCAATCAGGCACACCGGAAGGAAGAACCAGCTTGGCGCTACCGCCAGCAGGCCGCCGACATAGTTGTTGGCGGCAATGTAGTCGGGCGCCTGGGTGGCGACCAGGGTGGCCGTACACAGGCCGAACAGGAACGGAATCAGCGTCGCCCCCTGTGCCGCGATCACTGCCAGCATGATGCGTGCCTTGGGGGTTTCGCGTGGAATGTAGCGCGACCAGTCACCCAGGAAGGCGCCAAACGACACCGGGTTGCTCATGGCCAAGATCGCCGCGCCGACGAACGCAGCCCAGAAGCCTGCCTGGCCAAGGTTTACGCTGCCTGCGTAGCCGGCATCGAAGGGCCCGGCAAAGGCGACGATGCCCAGCAGGAACAGCAGGCTCGAGGCCCAAACGGCAATCTTGTTGACCCACAGCATGAAGCGGAAGCCAAAGATGCATACCACCAGGACCAGCACCGCGAACACACCGTAGGCCAGGCCCAGGGTCAGGTCGGTCTCTGGCAGGCCGGCCAGGCGCTTGGCACCACCGACCAACGCATCGCCCGAGCTCCACACCGAGAGCGAGAAAAACGCCACCGCCGTAAGCAGCGACAGGAACGAGCCGACGATGCGCCCGTGTACACCAAAGTGCGCACCCGATGAAACGGCGTTGTTGGTGCCGTTAAGCGCGCCGAACAGCCCCATCGGTGCAAGGATCAGCGCGCCGATGCCAACGCCAAGCAGAATCGCCCACACACCCGCCTGGAAAGACAACCCGAAAAGCACCGGGAAGCTGCCCAGTACGGCGGTAGCGAAGGTATTGGCACCGCCGAAGATCAGGCGGAACAGGTCTAGCGGGGAGGCGTCGCGTTGATCGGCGGGGATCTGTTCGACGCCGTTGGTCTCGATACCGGTCGAGTGGCTCATGGTGGTGCTCCAGCGCGGTTGTTGTAGCCAGCGCAGTGCGCGGGCCTTCTTGTGGGTGCGATGGCAGGGCGGCAGCGCCGCGTAAAGGGTGATCAGGCCGGTGTTACGACCGACAGGTGCTCGTGGCAGGCCAGCCACAGGTCACTATGGCGACGGAAGACGATGGTCTCGCGCTCGCTCAACGGGTGTTCTTCACCGCCGATGCGGATACGCGTGGCCACATCGTGCATGAACACAGCCACGTCGCCTTGCAGGCTTACATGGGCGTTGCCCGATTCGCAGGCAAGCACGGTAAAGCCCTCGGCCTGCCACTGGGCCCAGAGCTCTTCATAGGCGCGACGCGACAGCAGCGGATACGGCAAGGTGTGGAACAGAAAGGTGGCGTCTTCGCTGAAGCAAGCGAAATAGCGGGCGGTGTCGTTGCTGGCGAACGCCGCGACGAGGTCGGCGGCGGCTTGCCGCACTTGAAGTGTCTGGTCCACGGGAGTGGCCTCACGGTTTATTGTGATTGTGGTGAAGCGATTCTGGTGGCGGTGGGCGAGGGGAAAAATCGCTGGCGGCAAATAATCAGTTCAGGAATTTGTGAAGTGATGGGGGCGCCAGGACAGGCAAGCCGACTGACGGTCTCTCTCACCCCCCATCCTTGCCTACGCTGATACTCCCAACCCGCTGAAGCAAGGAGATCCACCGTGGCCTTCCAATACAAGCGTCTGGACAAGAACAACGCAGCCGTACTGCTGGTCGACCATCAGACCGGTTTGCTCTCGCTGGTAAGGGACATCGACCCCGACCGCTTCAAGAACAACGTGTTGGCCCTGTCCGACCTGGCCAAATACTTCAAGCTGCCGACCATCCTCACCACCAGTTTCGAGACTGGGCCCAACGGCCCGCTGGTGCCGGAACTGAAAGAGCAGTTCCCTGATGCCCCCTACATTGCACGTCCGGGCAACATCAATGCCTGGGACAACGAAGATTTCGTCAAAGCGGTAAAAGCCACCGGCAAGAAGCAGCTGCTGATTGCTGGTGTGGTCACTGAAGTATGCGTGGCCTTCCCGGCCCTGTCGGCATTGGAGGAGGGCTTCGAGGTATTCGTCGTCACCGACGCCTCTGGCACGTTCAACGAACTGACCCGTGACTCGGCTTGGCGACGCATGGAGGCTGCCGGGGCGCAACTGATGACCTGGTTCGGCGTGGCCTGCGAACTGCACCGTGACTGGCGCAACGACATCGAAGGGCTGGGTACCTTGTTCTCCAACCATATCCCGGACTACCGCAACCTGATGACCAGCTACAACAAGCTGGCCAAATAGTGCCTCCCGGGGGCTGCACGACAGCCCCCACATCAATCTGCAAGCGAAGCGGCAAACTGGCATTAATCGACCATACTCACTCTTCATCAGCCTTCAGGAGCGTGTCATGTCGAAGCCGTCCAGGAAGCCCCCCCAAAAACAGCCAGAAAAACTGGGCGGCAAGGCCTACGAAAAAGCGCTCAAGAATCTGCATGTAGAGCTGGTGAAGCTACAGGAGTGGGTGGTGGCCAAGGGCCTGAAGGTATGCATTGTCTTCGAAGGCCGCGATGGCGCCGGCAAGGGCGGCACCATCAAGGCCATTACCGAGCGTGTCAGCCCACGGGTGTTCCGTGTGGTGGCCCTGCCCGCACCGACCGAGCGGGAAAAGACCCAAATGTACCTGCAGCGCTACCTGGGCCATCTGCCAGCGGCGGGCGAAGTGGTGATCTTTGATCGCAGTTGGTACAACCGAGCGGGCGTTGAGCGGGTAATGGGCTTTTGCTCTGGTGAGCAAGTGGACAAGTTTCTGGCCGGTGTACCTGTGTTCGAAAGGGTCATGGTCGATTCGGGGATCATCCTCATCAAGTACTGGCTTGAAGTCAGCGCCGATGAGCAGACCCGGCGCCTGCAGGACCGCATCAACGACGGCCGCAAGCTGTGGAAGTTATCGCCGATGGACCTCAAGTCGTATAGCCGCTGGGATGAATACACCCAAGCGCGTGACGAAATGTTCCAGGCGTCGGATACCGCTTGGGCACCGTGGTTCATGGCCAATTCCAACGACAAACGTCGCGCCCGGCTGAATATCATCAGCCACCTGCTCAGCCGTATTCCCTACAAGGACATAACCCGCGACCAGCAGGTGAAGCTGCCCAAACGCGGCAAGATCGGCAAGTACAAGGCAGTCGCCTACCCGTTCAAGTTCGTCGAAGAACGCTTCTGAACCCCTCCCAGCAGGGAGCTGCGAAGGTACGAGCTCATGCCACATGACGGCAGCCTGTTGCAGGCGACGGTGGTATTCCTTTTGGCGGTGGTACTTCTGGTACCGCTGGCGCAGCGTCTGAAAATGGGCGCAGTACCGGGATACCTGTTGGCGGGTATCCTGATTGGTCCGTCGGTGTTTGGCCTGCTCGGCAACCCGGACAACGTGGCGCGGCTGTCGGAAATGGGCGTGGTCATGCTGTTGTTCGTGATTGGCCTGGAGCTGTCCCCAAAGCGTCTGTGGACCATGCGCCGGGCGCTATTTGGCGTCGGCAGCTTGCAAGTGGGGCTGACCGCTGTGCTGCTTGGGCTACTGGCATTCTGGCTGTTCGACCAATCGAAACCTGCCGCCATCGTGCTGGGCCTGGGCCTGGCGCTGTCGTCCACTGCCTTTGGCTTGCAGGTACTGGCCGAGCGCAAGGACCTGGGCAAACCTCATGGCCGCATGGCCGTGGCCATCCTGCTGTTCCAGGACATTGCCGCCATTCCCTTGATTGCCGTGGTGCCGCTGCTCGGTGGCGATGTCAGCACTGCTGACGAAGGTGCCTGGCCCTTGCTGGCTGTGGTTGTCGGCATTGGTGTGCTGATTGTTTTTGGCCGTTATCTGCTGACCCCGATATTCAAGTGGACGGTGGGTTCGGGCCTGCCTGAACTGTCGACCGCCACGGCCTTGCTGGTCGTGCTGGGCACCGCCTGGTTGATGGAGCATGTGGGTGTGTCGATGGCGCTGGGGGCCTTCCTGGCCGGTGTGCTGATGGCCGAGTCGCCGTTTCGCCACGAACTGGAAACCCAGATCGAGCCGATCAAAGGCCTGTTTCTTGGATTGTTCTTCGTTGGCGTAGGTATGAGTGCCGACCTGCGCCTGCTGTTCGGCATGCCGCTGATGGTGTTGGGCCTGACGTTGCTGCTGGTCGCCATCAAGCTGCCCTTGTTGTATGGCCTGGGGCGCACGATGGGTGGGCTCAACAAGGCCCAGGCGCTCTGCCTGGGCGTGGTGCTGGCTTCGGGGGGCGAGTTCGCCTTCGTGGTGTTCAAGCTGGCGCTGGAGCACCAAGTGCTCACGCAAGCAGTACACGACCTGCTGGTGCTGGCCATCACCTTGTCGATGGCGGTGGTGCCCTTGGTCATGATGGCCTTGGCGCGGCAGCTGCGCGATGACAGCCCTGTGCAGGCATCCCCTGAAACGGGGCAGTGAATTGCGCCGTGCTGGTGCATTGAATATCGGGAGATGAATCATGCAGTCGAGTTTCAAGTTGGACAGCGCCCTTTCGCGGGGCTTGCTCGATGTGCTGATCAAGGCCGGTCTGGTGGCAGCCTTGGTGATCTTCGCCTTCCAGGTGTTCCAGCCGTTCCTGGAGTTGATGCTGTGGGCGGTGATTCTGGCGGTCACCTTGTACCCGTTGCATTGCCGCATCCAGCGCCGCACCGGGCTCAAGCAAGGCTATGCGGCGACGCTGGTGGTGCTATTGGTTCTGGTGCTGCTGCTGGTGCCTATCTACCTGGTAGTGATGTCCATCGGCGAATCGGTGGACAGCCTGGTGACGCTACTCAAGAGCGGCGCCTGGAGCGTGCCGGTCCCGCCTGATTCCGTGGCGGCCTGGCCACTGATCGGGCCGAAGGTGCACGCGCTGTGGTTGGCGGCCTCCGAAAACATGGCCAGTGTACTGAATCAGTGGATGCCCCAGATCAAGGGGGCCGGGCTAACGGTGCTGGGCGCTGCGGCCAGCGCCGGCGGGGCCTTTCTTCTGTTCATCGGTGCAATCATCATTTCCGGGGTCATCATGGCCTTCGGTGAACGAGGTGAAATCGCTACCCAACGCATCGCCATGCGGGTTTCAGGCGCAGAGCGCGGTAAACCCTTGGCCACGCTGTGCACGGCCACCATTCGCGCGGTGGCACAAGGGGTGATCGGCATTGCCTTCATCCAGATGCTGCTGATCGGTGTTGGTTTTGTCATCAAAGGGGTTCCCGGTGCCGGGATGCTGGCCATCGTCATCCTCATGCTGGGCATTGCACAGGCCCCGGCGACGCTGGTGACCTTGCCGGTGATCATTTATGTGTTCAACGCCGAAGGCTTCACGGTGGCGACCATCATTTTTGCCATCTACACCTTCGTCGCCGGCCTTGCCGACAACGTGCTCAAGCCGCTGCTGCTGGGGCGCGGGGTTGATGTACCGATGCCGGTGGTACTGATCGGGGCATTGGGCGGCATGGTGGTCAAAGGCATCATCGGCTTGTTCATCGGCCCGGTAATCCTCGGCGTGACGTACGTGCTGTTCTGGCAATGGGTTGCGCTGCAGGTGCCGGAGCAACCGGCACCCCCTGCCGCCTAGGCCATGCCCAACCGCTGCTATGGCCTGGGGCTGCTGATGGTGCTGGCCGGTTGCACTCAGGTTGGTCCGGATTTCGAGAAGCCCCAAGCGCCGTGGCTGGACGGCTGGAGCACGCCAATGCTGGAGCAGGCAGGGCGCAGCGCGGCGGCGCCCGACCTGCGCCAGTGGTGGGCGGTGTTTGCCGACCCGACCCTGGACGCGTTGATAGCCGAGGCCGATGCCAACAACACCAACCTGCGCGTGGCTGGCCTGCGTATCGCTGAAGCTCGTGCCCAGTTGGCCATCGTGCAGACCGGGCGTTATCCGCAGCTGCAGCAACTGAGTGCGCAAAGCCTGTACCTGAAGCAGAATCAGTCTGGTACGCCTTCGGCCCGTGATTCGGTGTTCTGGCAATCCAGCGTGGGCTTCGACATCGGCTGGGAAATTGACTTCTGGGGCCGCTTCAGTCGCGCCATCGAAAGCGCCGATGCCGTCTACTTCGCCTCCCAGGCCAACTACGCCGATGCCATGCTGCTGCTGCGTGCGCAAGTGGCCGACACCTACTTTGCCCTGCGTACCGCCGAAGCGCGGCTGGCGATCGCACAAGAGAACGCCAAGCGCCAGGCGCGTAGCCTGGAGATTACCGAGCGGTTGTTCCGCCACGGCGAAAACGACGAGCTCGACTGGCAGCAGGCGCGTACTCAATACCTGGCGACCCTGGCCACCATTCCCGAGTTCGAGAACCAGCTCAACGCCCTGCGCAACGTACTGTGCTCGCTGCTTGGCCGCCCGCCCGGGCCGCTGCCGCAGCTGGAGGCCGGGCATGGCCAACTGCCCTTGCCCAACCGGGCAGTGTTGCAGGATGTACCTGCCAGCCTGCTGCAGCGCCGCCCGGACATCCGCGCCGCCGAGCAGGCAGTGGCGGCGCAGTCGGCGCTGGTCGGGGTGGCCGAGGCCGATCTTTATCCACAGCTGAGCTTGCTCGGCAGTATCGGCTGGACCTTCCTATCGGCCAATCATCTGCCCGACACCTTCGACCTGGCGGCTGGCCCAAGCCTGATCTGGAACCCGTTCGACTATGGCAGGCGCAAGAACACCGTACGTGTGGAAGATGCCCGCTTGCAGCAACTGATCGAGTTGTACCAGCAGGGCGTGCGCGAAGCCGCCCGTGAGGCCGACGATGCTGCCAGCGGGCTGGTGCGCTCGCTGCAGAGTGCAACCATTCGCGACCAGGCCTCTCAGGCTGCACAGCGCTCGCTGAATCTGGCCAGCTCGCAGTATCGCGAAGGCTTCGCCGATTTTCAGCGGGTGCTCGATGCTCAGCAACTGCTGTTGCAGCAACAGGACGGCTACCTGGTCAGCCGTGGCAACGCGGTCAGCAGCCTGGTGACGTTGTACAAGGCCCTGGGTGGTGGTTGGGACGCCAGCCGCGCGCCGATCGACCCGGCCACCCGCCAGCAAATGCAGCAACGCACCGACTGGGGCGAGTTGCTCGACGAGCCAGCCCACACCGCGCATGCACAAGGTGAAACCGAATGAGCGACGCCACGCCCACGCCGCCCCCGTCAGCCCCGGATCGCGGCATGCGCTGGGTGCTGCTGCTGATTGCCGTCAGCCTGCTCTGGTACTTGCTGGCTGACCGCTATACGCCGTACACCCAGCAAGCTCGCCTGCAGGCTTACGTAGTCCCGGTGGCCGCCGAAGTGGCCGGGCAGATCAAGCGTGTGGCCGTGGGCAACAACCAGGAGGTGCGCCAGGGCGATGTGCTGTTCGAACTCGATCAGGAGCAGTACCGCATTGCCCTGGCCCGCGCCGAAGCCGACCTTGATACCGTGCGCCGGCAGATCGGCGCCAGTACCGCTGGTATCGATTCGGCGCAGGCAGCGCTGGTGGCCGCCCAGGCCAACGAACGCAAGGCGCGGCAGGACGCCGAGCGCCTCAAACGGCTGATTGACGAAGACCCCGGTACGGTGTCGGTGCGCCGCCTGGAAGGAGCCCAGGCCACCCGCGACCAGGCCATCAGCCAAGTGGCGGCAGCCCGCGCCGAGGTGGAGCGCGCCCGTGAGCAGCAGGGCGGGGCACAGGAAGACAACGCCCAGCTGCGCAGTGCTGCGGCCAATGTGGAAAAGGCGCGCCTGGACCTTGCCCGTACCGTGGTGCGTGCCGACGCAAACGGGCTGATCACCGACCTGCGCACAGACGTTGGCCACTATGTCGGGGCAGGTAGCCCGATGATGACCCTGATCAGTATCCATGACGTGTGGATAAGTGCCGACATGACCGAGAACAACCTCGGTCGCTTGCGCCCTGAAACCCCGGTGCTGGTGGTGCTCGATGCGCTACCGGGCACTGTGTTGAAAGGGCGTATACGCAGCATTGGCTATGGCGTGAGCGTGGGCCAGAGCACGCCGCCGGGTACGCTGCCGACCGTGCAGAATAGCCGCGAGTGGCTGCGTTCGGCGCAGCGCTTTCCGGTGATTGTCGAACTGGAGCGCGATCAGCTTCAGGACAAGACCGTGCTGCGGGTCGGTGGGCAGGCCGAGGTCATGGCCCTGCCTAGCGAAGGCAACCCACTGAACCTGCTGGGCCGGTTGTTCATGTGGCTGATGAGCTGGCTGTCGTATGCCTATTGAATTGCGCCGCCTGCGCGCACTGCGCCTGGCCTGGGGCGTGGCGCTGTGCCTGGCGGTGAGCTTTGGTATCGGCTTGCCGGTGCCGATCCTGGCGCCGGTGTTTGCGGTGCTGTTGCTGGCCATGCGCAGTCAGCCATTGCCCCTGCGTGCAGCACCGGCCCTGGCGCTACTGGTGCTGCTCGCTTGCGGCAGCGGGTTGCTGCTGATTCCGCTGTTGCGCCATGCTCCGTTGGCTGGGGTGTTACTGGTTGGGGTGGGTGTTTTCCTGACCTTGCGCTATGCGCTGAAGGGCGGCAACGGCTTGCTGGCCAACCTGCTGGTGATCGGCCTGACCATGATCGCCGCTGCCGGCACCAGTGACTTCACCCTGGCATTGTCGGTGGTCGAAGCGCTGGCCAAAGGCATGCTGCTGGCAGTGCTGGGCACGTCGGTGGCGCATACGTTGTTCCCCGAACCTGCCAATGCGCCAGCACCGCCGGTGCCGCCGCTGCTGGGTAGCGAGCATGTCAGCTGGGTGGCGCTGCGTGCCACGTTGATCGTGATGCCGGCCTTTCTGCTGGCATTGATCGCCCCTGACCAGTACATGCCGTTGATCATGAAGGCCGTGAGTGTGGGGCAACAAGCAGGCGAAACCCGCGCGCGGCACGCCAGCCGGGAGCTGATCGGTTCAACCTTGCTTGCCGGGGTGTTGGCGATAGCGCTGTGGGTAGCGCTGAGCCTGTTCGTTCACCTGTGGATGTTCTTCTTGTGGGTACTGCTGTTCGCCCTTTGGCAGGCTCGGCGCCTGTACCAGGCGGTGCCGAGCCGGCAGAGCCCGGCGTACTGGGTCAGTTGCCTGACGACCATGTTGATCTTGCTGGGGCAGTCGGTGCAGGACAGTGCAGGTGGGCAGGATGTGTACAAGGCATTTGCGGTGCGTATGGCGCTGTTTCTGGCGGTATCGGTGTACGCCAGCGGCATGTTGATCTGGATTGACCGGCTTCGGAGTCGGCGCGGGCTTCTTCGCGGTTAAGCCCGCTCTCCAGGCAATTCAGGGCTGCCAATCAACCCCGCTCTCTTCCAGGTACGCATCCACCGCTGCGCCCACCGTCGGATGAAAGGCCTTCTCCCCCATATGTTCGAACAACTCGAACTGCCGCATCTTGTCCTTCACCGGGTCCTTCATTTCGGCGAACTGCAACTCCACCCCCCGCGCCTCCAATGCCCGGTCCAGCTCGGCCAGCATGTCCGCCGAAGTGATATCGATACTGGTCACAGGCTCAGCGGCAATTACCACCCGCTGCACAGGCGTTGGCGACGCGTCTACCGCCGCCATCACTGTGTTCTGGAACTGCTCGGCGTTGGCAAAGAACAACGGCGCGTCCCAGCGCAGCAGCACCAGCCCTGGAATACGCCGGGCCTGTGGATAACGCTGTATGTCATGGTAGCCGCGCAGCCCATCGGCCCGGCCGAGCACTGCGTAATGCGGCCGCCAGCCGTCCCACAGGAACTCGATCACCGACACCGCCACTGCAATGCAGATACCGGGAATGGCGCCGAACACCGCCACGCCGACAAAGCAGGTGAACGACAGCCAGAACTCCCACTGCTGCATGCGGAAGATACGCTTGAGGTCGGCAAATTCGAACAGCCCCAGTGCAGCGGCAATCACCACCGCAGCCAAAGCGCTGTTAGGCAGGTGCTGCATCAGATTGGGCGCTACCAGCAGCAACAGGGTTACCGCCAGGGCGCCGATGATGCCGGTGAGCTGGGTCTGCGAGCCGGCAGCTTCGGCCACTGGGGTGCGTGACGAACTGCTGCTGATCGGGATGCCCTGGAACAGCCCCGAGGCCACGTTGGCCACGCCCAGGCCGAACATTTCCTGGTTGGGGTTTACCCGCATCTTGAGGCGCGCGGCATAGGAGCGTGACAGCACACTGGTGTCGGCAAACGACACCAGCGCCACTGCAATCCCGCCCAGTAGCACCTCGACCAGGTCGATGTCGCTGACCCAGGGGAAGACGAAGCCGGGCAGGCCCTGAGGCAATTGCCCGAGTACCTTGACGCCCATCTGATCGAGGTTGAACACGCTCACTGCCAGCGTCGCCAGTACCACGGCGATCAGGATGCCCGGCAGGCGCTTGAACGGTTTGAGCAGCAGAATCAGCGCCAGGCTACCGGCACCCACGACAAAGCTTGGCCAGTGCCCTTGGCCGGCGTATAGCGCCTGGCCCAAGTACCAAAGGTCGCGCAAGGGGCCTTCGCTGTCGACTTTGATGCCGAACAGCTTGGGCAACTGGCTGATCAATACGGTCAGGGCGATGCCGTTCATGTACCCATAGCGGATGGGCTTGGACAGCAACTCGGTGATGAAGCCCAGGCGCAGCAGCCCGGCAATCACACAGAACGCCCCGGCGACCAGGGCCATCATGCTGGCGATGGCGATCGCCCGCTGCGGGTCGCTGGCCGCGTATTGCACCACCACAGCCAGGATAGGCGCGGCCAGCGCCGAGTCCGGGCCCAGCACCAGGATACGGCTGGGACCGAACAGGGCATAGGCCAGCAGGGGGATGATGGTGGCGTACAGGCCATAGATGCCGGGGACGCCGGAAGCCTCGGCGTAGGCGATGCCCACAGGCACCAGCATGGTGGTGAGAACCAGGCCGGCGGCGATGTCCTTGGGTAGCCAGGCTGCCTTGTAGTGGAGCAGGGTGACCAGGCCGGGGAGCCAGCGTTGCCAGTCGAAACGAGTGGGTTTGGGCATGGTGTCGGCTCTGGGCGAGAAGGGCGCTGAACCTCAGCTTAGATGCTGAAGGCGGGGGCCGCTTTGCGGCCTGGCACGACACAAGGCCGCCCCTGCCAAGGGCGCGCATGTCTGGGCAAAACAAAACCCCTTGAAGCGCAAGCCTCAAGGGGTTTGTGTGTGCTGCTGGTTACCGCTTAGACGTTAAAGCGGAAGTGCATCACGTCGCCGTCTTTGACGATGTAATCCTTGCCTTCCAGACGCCACTTACCGGCTTCCTTGGCACCGGCTTCACCCTTGAACTGGATGAAGTCGTCATAGGCTACCACTTCAGCGCGGATGAAGCCTTTTTCGAAGTCGGTGTGGATAACGCCGGCTGCCTGCGGGGCAGTGGCTCCGACGCGAACGGTCCAGGCGCGTACTTCCTGCACGCCGGCAGTGAAGTAGGTCTGCAGGTTCAGCAGCTCGTAACCGGCGCGGATCACTCGGTTCAGGCCAGGCTCTTCCAGGCCCAGGGCCTCGAGGAACATGTCCTTCTCTTCACCGTCTTCCAGCTCGGCGATTTCCGCTTCGATCTTGTTGCACACCGGCACCACTACCGCGCCTTCTTCCTCGGCAATGGCCTTGACCACGTCCAGGTGCGGGTTGTTGTCGAAGCCGTCTTCGGCCACGTTGGCAATGTACATCACCGGTTTGCTGGTCAGCAGGTGGAAGCCACGGATGACGGCCTTTTCGTCGTCAGCCATGTGCTTCATCAGGCTGCGCGCAGGCTTGCCTTCGGTGAAGTGCGGGATCAGCTTTTCCAGAATGGCCTTTTGCGCCAAGGCATCCTTGTCGCCGCCCTTGGCATTGCGGGCTACCTTCTGCAGTTGCTTTTCGCAGCTGTCGAGGTCGGCGAAGATCAGTTCGAGGTCGATGATCTCGATGTCACGCTTGGGGTCGACGCTGTTGGAAACGTGGATCACGTTCTCGTCTTCGAAGCAGCGCACCACGTGGGCAATGGCGTCGGTCTCGCGGATGTTGGCGAGGAACTTGTTGCCCAGGCCTTCGCCTTTCGAGGCACCGGCAACCAGGCCGGCGATGTCGACGAATTCCATGGTGGTCGGCAGGATGCGGTTTGGCTTGACGATTTCAGCCAGCGCAGCCAGGCGAGCGTCGGGCATAGGCACGATGCCGCTGTTCGGCTCGATGGTGCAGAAAGGGAAATTCTCCGCCGCGATGCCAGACTTGGTCAGGGCGTTGAACAGGGTGGACTTGCCGACGTTGGGCAGGCCGACGATGCCGCAATTGAAACCCATGGGTATTCCCCTCTCTAAAGGAAATCAGGCCTTCTGGCTGTGCAGCTCGCGCATCGCCTTGGCGAAGTCGCCGGCAAGCACGTCCGGCAGCACGCCGAGGGCAAAATCGATGCTGGCGTCGAGCTTCTCCTGCTCGGCGCGCGGCGCGCGGCCCAGGACGAAGTTGGATACCAGTTTGGCGTCACCCGGGTGGCCGATGCCAAGCCGCAGGCGGTGGAAGTCGTTCTGGTTGCCGAGCTGCGCGATGATGTCGCGCAGGCCGTTGTGCCCACCATGGCCGCCGCCGCGCTTGAGCTTGGCAACGCCTGGGGGCAGATCGAGTTCGTCGTGTGCCACCAGTATCGCTTCCGGCTTGATGCGGAAGAAATTGGCCAAGGCCGCTACGGACTGGCCGCTGCGGTTCATGTAGGTGGTGGGGATCAACAAACGAACGTCGTTGCCCTGATGGCTGAATTTAGCCGTCAGGCCGAAATACTTTTTGTCAGCGGTCAGCGAAACACGCTGGGCGCTGGCAAGGCGTTCAACGAAAAGAGCCCCTGCGTTATGCCGGGTCTGTTCGTATTCGGGGCCGGGGTTACCCAGGCCAACGATCAACTGGATGGCGGTCACGTCAGGGGCTCTTCCTTGGAGTTGGTGGGTTACAGTGCGCGCGGCACTGTAACCCGATCAACGCCGGCGTGCGAGTGGATTACTCGGCAGCGCCTTCTGCTTCTGGAGCAACGCGTGGAGCGTGAACGTTGGCAACAGCTTTGTCATCACCGTGGGCCAGAGCGACGAACTCTACGCCTTTCGGAGCTTTCAGGTCCGACAGGTGGATGATGGTGCCGATTTCGGCGTTGCCCAGGTCAACTTCGATGAACTCAGGCAGGTCTTTGGCTTCGCAGGAAACTTCGATCTCGGACTCAACGTGGGAGATCTCGCCGCCTTTCTTGACCGGGGCTTCTTCGTTGATGAAGTGAACCGGAACCTTGGCGGTCAGCTTCTGGCCAGCAACGACGCGAACGAAGTCAGCGTGCATGATGAACTGCTTGGCTGGGTGGCGCTGCATGGCCTTGATGATGACGTTCTGCTTAACACCGTCAACGTTCAGTTCGATAACGTGGCTGAAGGCAGCTTCGTTTTCGAACAGCTTGGTGATTTCCTTGGCCAGGATGGTCAGGGATTGAGCTTCTTTATCACCACCGTAGACAACGGCTGGGATGCTCAGCGAGTGACGCAGGCGGCGGCTCGCACCTTTCCCCAGGTCAGTACGCGCTTGGGCGTTCAGAATAAAATCAGTCATTTTGTTTCTCCAAAATAGCCCCCCGAGGGCGTTTGCGACCAGCGCCAACGGGGATGGCAAAAAAGCCCCGCCCCAACACAGGTTGGGGCGGGGCGCTTCACATCAACACGTGTCCCGCTTAGCGGAACATCGCGCTGATCGATTCTTCGTTGCTGATGCGGCGTACCGCTTCAGCGACAACCGGTGCGATATCCAGCTGGCGGATACGATCACAGGCTTGAGCAGCGGCGGACAGCGGAACGGTGTTGGTCACCACCAGCTCGTCCAGTACCGACTTCTCGATGTTCTCGATTGCGCGGCCCGACAGGACAGGGTGCGTGCAATAGGCGTAAACCTTGGCAGCGCCGTGCTCTTTCAGGGCCTTGGCCGCGTGGCACAGGGTGCCGGCGGTGTCGACCATGTCGTCTACCAGGATGCAGGTGCGCCCTTCGACGTCGCCGATGATGTGCATAACCTCGGAGTGGTTAGCCTTTTCGCGGCGTTTGTCGATGATACCCAGATCGACGCCCAGGGACTTGGCGACAGCGCGTGCGCGCACGACACCACCGATGTCCGGGGAGACGATCATCAGGTTCTCGAAACGCTGGTCTTCGATGTCGTCAACCAGTACGGGCGAGCCGTAGATGTTGTCGACGGGGATATCGAAGAAGCCTTGGATCTGGTCAGCGTGCAGGTCGACGGTGAGTACACGGTCGATACCTACGACAGTGAGCATGTCAGCAACGACTTTGGCGCTGATGGCTACACGTGCCGAACGCGGACGGCGGTCCTGGCGGGCATATCCGAAGTAGGGAATCACGGCGGTGATTCGGGATGCTGAGGAGCGGCGGAAGGCGTCGGCCATCACTACCAGTTCCATCAGGTTATCGTTGGTCGGGGCGCAGGTCGGCTGAATAATGAAAACGTCTTTACCGCGAACATTTTCATTGATCTCAGTACTGATCTCGCCGTCGGAGAATTTACCGACAGAGACGTCACCGAGAGGGATATGCAGCTGACGTACGACACGCCGAGCCAGATCGGGGTTAGCGTTCCCCGTAAAGACCATCATCTTGGACACGCGCAGTACCTGAAGGCTGAGGGTATACCTGGATGAGTATAAGGAAAATGGCAGGGGCGGCTGGATTCGAACCAACGCATGGCAGGATCAAAACCTGCTGCCTTACCGCTTGGCGACGCCCCTGTATCTGTTGCTGCGAACGCTCATGCGCTCGACTTCTTGACCAGACTTTGCAGCTTACGATGCAACATCGAAATATTGCTTCCTTTGGCCACAAACCCTGTTTGGGTCGCTGAAAGAAGGGCCAGAACTTTATCAGCTTCGGCTTTGCTTGGGAAGGCCCCAAACACACAACTTCCAGTGCCGGTTAGTCGAGCCTCAGTGAATTTCCCCAGTGAATTCAACGCATTGCGAACTTCTGGGTAATTCTGCTCTACCACCGGTTGGCAGTCATTTCGACTGTTTCCCTCGGGAACGGGGCGCATCTTAAGGGGGAGAGAATCACGTGTCAACTGCGGATGTGAAAAAATTTCTACTGTGCTGACAGACACTTGCGGCACCAGCACGACATACCAGGGTTCGATCGGGTCGACCGGGGTCAGTTGTTCGCCTACGCCTTGCGCGAATGCTGCGTGGCCGCGCACGAACACCGGCACATCGGCGCCCAGGCTAAGCCCCAGTGCGGCCAGGCGGTCTTCGTCCCAGTCCAGTTGCCACAGGTGGGCGAGGGCCAGCAGGGTGGTCGCGGCGTCCGAGCTGCCGCCGCCGATGCCACCGCCCATGGGCAGAACCTTGGTCAGCCAGATGTCGGCGCCAAGCGTGGTGCCCGATTGAGCTTGTAGCATGCGTGCGGCCCGTACGATCAGGTTGCTGTCGTGGGGGACTGCCTCGATCTCGGTGTGCAAGCGGATCACGCCATCGTCACGCAGGGCGAAGCTCAGTTCGTCGCCGTGGTCGAGAAACTGGAACACCGTTTCCAGCTCGTGGTAACCGTCTGCGCGGCGGCCGATGATGTGCAGCCACAGGTTGAGCTTGGCCGGGGCGGGCAGGGTGAGCTTTTGCATGTGATCAGTGCCCCAGCTGGCGCGGCTGCCAGTCCTTGACCACCAGGGTCACGTCCAGGTCCTTGCCGTGCAGCTTCAGGCGCTCGGGCAACCAGTAGCCGTTCTGTTCGGTGTAGCTCAGGTACTGCACCTGCCAGCCATCCTGGTCCAGGCTGGCCAGGCGGCTGTCGCCATCCAGGGTCAACTTGCTCTTGCTGTCGGGGGCGGGCAGGCCGCGCACCCACCAGACCAGGTGCGAAACCGGCAGCTGCCAGCCCAGTTGTTCTTCCAGCAGGGCTTCCGGGCTGGTGGCTTCGTAGCGGCCCTGGTTGGCCACTTCCAGCACCACGCCACCCGGGCGGCCGGTAAGGCGCGCGGCGCCACGGCCCAGCGGGCCGGCCAGGCGAATGTCGTAATAGTCCTGGCGTTGCAGCCAGAACAGCGTACCGCTGCCGGAATCGCGCGGGGCGCGGATGCCGACCTTGCCGTTGATCTGCCAGCCATCGAGGCTGCTCAGCTGCGCTTTGTGGGCGCGCCACTGTTGCGGGTCGCCGTGGCCCTGCAGGGCCTCACGGCTACCGAAGCCGGCGCAGCCGGCCAGCAGGGCGATCAAGGTAAAGGTGATGCAATGGCGCAGGAACATGGCGTTAAAGAGTCTCGGATCCGGTCAGGCGCAAGAGGGTCTTGCGCAGGATAGGGCTGTCGGCCTGGGCTTCGAAGCCCTTGGCCCATACCTGGCGGGCTTCGCGGCGCTTGCCGTTGGCCCACAGCACTTCGCCCAGGTGGGCGGCCACTTCGTGGTCTGGGAAGTTGGCAAAGGCCTGGCGCAGGTAGGTTTCAGCTGCGTCGAGGTTGCCCAGGCGATAGTTGACCCAACCCAGGCTGTCGAGCACTGCCGGGTCATCGGGGGTCAGCTGGTGGGCTTTGTCGATCAGCGCCTTGGCTTCGGCATAGCGGGTGGTGCGGTCGGCCAGTGTGTAGCCCAGGGCGTTCAGGGCCATGGCGTTTTCTGGCTCGCGGGCGATGATGGCGCGCAGGTCTTTTTCCATCTGCGTCAAATCGTTGCGCTTCTCGGCCAGCATGGCGCGGGTGTAAAGCAGGTTGAGGTCGTCCGGGTAGCGCTTGATGGCTTGTTGCAGCACCTGGTTGGCCTGGGCGTCCTTGTTGTTGTTGCTGTAGCTTTCCGATTCGATCAGGAATAGCTGGATGGCGTAGTCTGGCTGGGCTTCGCGCGCGTCGGCGAGCAGGCGCGAGGCCTCGGTGCCGCGGCCGTTGGCGATCAGGATGTCGGCCTGGCGCAGCTGTGCCGGCAGGTAGTCTGGGCCCGGGCCGACCAGGGCGTATTCACGCAGAGCGCCAGCAGGGTCGTGGCGCTCTTCGTGGATGCGGCCCAGGTTCAGGTGCGCGGCGTCAACGTAGCTGTCGCGCTCGACCAGCTCTTGCAAGTAGCCTTCGGCTTCATCCCAATCTTTGTTCTCCAGGCACACCAGCGCCAGCGAGTAGCGCAATTCGTCATCATCGGGGTATTGCTGGACCAGGCTGATGAACTCGCCTTTGGCATCGGCGATACGGTCCTGTTCGACCAGGGTGCGAGCGTAAGTCAGGCGCAGGCGTTTGTCGTCCGGGTTGTCGCGAATCGCCCCGCGCAGCAGTGGCAGGGCCTCTGGACCTCGGTCCAGGGCCTGCAGCAGACGGGCGCGCAGCAGGATCGGGGCGACTTCGCCGTTTTGTGCCGGGTGCGACTCGAGCAGTTCCAGGGCTTCTTCGGTCTTGCCGTCCTGGTTCAGCAGCAGGGCCTTGCCGAATATCAGCTGGCCGTTGTCGGGGTATTTCACCAGCAGGCGTTCGAAACTGTGTAGCAGGCCGTCGCGGGTGCTCTGGTCGGTTTCGGCTGCGGACAGGGCGAGGAAGTCGAAGTGGGTGTCGCCCTGGCCCTGCAGTACCTTTTCCATGTAGGCCATGGACTCGTCATAGCGGCCGGCGCGGGCCAGCTGGATGGCGGCGGCGCGCTGGGCGTCGAGATTCTGTGGGTCGTTGCGCGCCCAGACCAGTGCATTCTCCAGTGACGGCTCGTCGGCGCCGAGGTACTCGGCAATGCGGTAGGCTCGCTCGGAAACTGCGGGGTCCTGGGTTTTTGCCGCCTGATCGGTGTAGTTGGCCAGGGCGATGTCGAAACGGTTGCGCTGGCCGGCCAGCTCTGCCACCAACAGGCTATAGAGTGTGTCCTGCTTGAACGAGCCATACACCACGGGCTTTTCCGCCTCGCCCTTGCCAGCTTCGGCGACGGGAGGCTCGGCCTTTTGCGGGGCCAGGCTTTGGCAGCCCTGGAGCAGGGCGAAGGCAAGCAGCAATGCGTATGGTTTGTTCATAGAAAGGCTTATAGGAGGACTCACCGGCGGTCGGAGCATGATGACACAAGCGCGGAGGCAAACCCACCTGCGAAGGTCGTGGTTTACAGGCTGGGTGGTGCTGAGTAGGACAGCGGGGTGGGGGAGAGGTTCGAGGGGGCTTCTGACGCAATGACCCAGCCCCTGCCTGTATATTTTACGTCCCTGGAAGCAGGAAATGGGAAAGCACAAGCGCCATGAGAAGCGTAATGTGCGGAGTTAGGGGCTGTTCCCGTTTCACATGGGTAGCCAAAGAAAGGCGCAGGCCATGGCCACTGCGCTTTCATAATTCCGCTTGAGCTTGTCGAAGCGCGATGCGGCCGCCCGCTAGTGCTTCAACCGGGCGAAGGCGTTTTCAACCACGTGCAGCCTGAAAAACCTTGAGCCATTTATCCGCCGCGATCCTCGAATCTACCGTCAGGGTTAGTCGCACCGCGTAGTTGGGCGTCGGCAAGTGCGCTGGCATTACGGGGCCCATCTGCGGTCATGGGACGCACTTGGAATAGCAGAGGGCCATCGACAGTGATCGCGAACTCTATGTCCAAGGCATCGCGCCCGGTTAGAACTTGTACCTCTTCGAGCAACGCAAACAGCCCTGGTAATTCCGCAGGCTCGCTTGCCGCTTCGCTGCCAAGGGAGACGAAAGCATGCACAGTCTCGTTGCCGTTAGTGACACCGTCAGTGCTGGCACCTGGTACATAGTCAACTACGTAATATGGCAAACCCGTCTCTGGATCACGGGTCATCGCCACTCCGCTGGCCAATACTCCTCTCGCCATCTGCTGCACCAGCACCTCATCGCGCTCGCGAGCTAGGCCGTAGGAGGCGATCACCGTCTTGATGGCTTCGCCGAGTGCCTGGCCGCCACACACATCTAGAACTGACGCGTACATTCCTGCACCGGAATGGCCGTCGCGGTCTTCGGCCAGGCAGCTGGATCGTACAATCAGCGGCTCATCGCCAAAGAACGCCTGACAGTGCGCGATCACTGCCTGCCAGTCCTCCCGCCACTGTGCCACGGTGAATCGACGAAGGGGCAACACTTGCCCGGTGCTCAGAAGTGGTGCCAGTTGCTGCAGGGTATCGGCCTTGCCGGAAAAAGCGAACACGGGAGAAGGATTTACTGAGTGCATATGTCTTCCCTAATCAGTCGAATCAGTCCGTTGCAGGGGGCTGTCAGTTCATGTCAGGTTTAAGCCAACTCGGCGCCGGTATAAGTCGCGAGTTCAAGGCCGTAAAGTGAGGACAGCTCGCGCAGGAAGCGATTGCCCTTTTTCGCCGCAGAGTGGGGGCAGTCGTCCTCAACGATGACGTGGCCAATTGTGCCGATGTTGCCGCTATAGACGTTTACCGCCTGGCCAGGCGCAACGTGGGCGGTGCAAAACCGGATGGCGTACTTGTCCAGTAATGGCTGTAGGGTGTCGGGGTCGTAGTCGTGGGCGATATGACCGCCATTGCGGGAGGCGACAGTTACGACGCTACCTGCGCGCTGAAGCACTGAGTCGTCAATTAGAATGGGCTCGCCCAGGTGCAGACGGACTAGCAGTTCGAACGGGTCGATGCCGGTCAGCATCCGGTACATCTGCGGCGCTACGCTACCCATCATGCGTGCGTTGATCTCCACTAGACAGGGCCCTTTGGCATCGCGCAACAGTTCAACATGATAAAGGCCAAAATCCAGCCCCAGAGCGCTGAACACTGCCTGCACATATGCTTTGATCTCGTCGCGCTGTGCTGCGTCAAGGCCTGACGGCATGGTCGCGGTCATTTCTAATATTTCGCTATAGTCGGCGCGGAAACGGATGGTGGTCGCAAAGCAGGAGACCTTGCTGTCCTGGACGATGACTTCCGCTGAATGCAATGTACCGTCGATGTATTGCTCGACCAGATAGTCGCGGCTTACCAAGTGGTCGATCATAGGATCAGCACCCTTGCGACTCTGGCGCAGCTCGGCGAGAAAGGCGTCAAAGTCGGTCTGGCTATGGCAAATGGCGGAAAACTGCTTGGCGAACCCTCGGGTCGGCTTGACAACGAATGGCAGCGACAAACTCGGAACGACCCCATTGATCAGTTGCTCCTCGCTTAGTACTTCAAAATCAGGAGAGCGTAGTCCGTGTGCCCGCAGCGTTTCGCGCAGTCGACTCTTGTATACCGCCCCGCACAGAGCTTCGTACCTCGGGTAGAGGGTGCCGATGCGCTGGGCCTCCCGCGCCACCGGTACTATGGCTGCTTCAGAGGTAGAGATCAGGGCGTCAATAGGGCGCTCTGCGTGCAGGTTGGCCAACAACCGGCTGAATTCGCCGCCTTCCAGATTATCGATACGCAAATAAGCATCCACATATCGCAGGTAAGGCTCGAGACGGGAGGTGTCGTCCTTGATCGAGATCGTCAGGAACGAGGCGTCGCGCTGATGAATGAAGGTGACGTGGCAGCCAAGCCGTTTGGCTGCCTCAAAAGCCAGCAGGCCGCTTACGGTGCTGTCGACGAAAACCACGTGTTTCATTGGAACCTCGGATTACCAGGGATGAAAGTAAATAGTGCTGAGCCCGAACAGCATTGCGAAGCAAGCGACCGTCGAAGGTGCGCCATACTTGGGAATTCTCAAGCTGGTGACCTGGAGGATGCCGACCAGGGCCATTAGGCCGACGATCACACCGGCACCGTAATGCCCGGCCGATAACCCCATCAGCGCCAGCGCAAAGACAAATCCTGAATATGTGGTGGGTAGCCCCTGATATCCCCCGCCAGCCGATGTGCCGGGCATGCCAAACAGCGATAGCCGCAAAATGGCCGTGAAAACCAGAGTTACTGCGGCCAGCGTGGCCGAAAGAGACTGGTCGAGGATTAGGATGACAAGGGCTGGCGTGATGCTGAAATTGAGCAAGTCGGCAAAACTGTCTAGATGCTTGCCGAAGGCCCGTTGCGCGCTGTTCGCAGCCAGGTAGCGCCGGGCTATGTGGCCGTCAAGGAAATCGAGCATCGCGGCCAGGCAAATCACCGTCGCCGCCAGAACAAACCGTCTTTGCAACGCAAAATAAACAGTACCGAAGGCCAGGCCGATATTGAACATTGTTAATATGTTCGCCAAATCCAAAAGACGGACGAACGGAAACACACGCGCCAATGTGGGCATATTGTTCTCCTTGAAGAAATTATTTAGACAGGTTGTTTTCCCTTGATCGTAACTGTCGTTCGCAGGGCGTTGGATGCGACGAAATAGAAAGCAACGAAGATAATGCTCGTGCTGAACAGGCCAACATACTTAACCAGTATTGATCCGGCGAAGATGGTGATTATCATGCCTAAGTAGACCCCCGCATACTGGACAGATGCCATCAACGGCATGGCGCTGGTAGGTGTGCTCCTGACAAGATCGGCTTGCAATTTGAAAAATGCCAGTTCGAAAAAGAATATGTAGAGAAAATACGCGATGTAACTGGACTGAATATCATGGCCGAACGCTGCGAGCATCATGAACAGGCCGCTGACTACAGCCATCGGCATAGGTAGCGGTTGCACATTACACTTGCCCAAACGATAGAACAGTACTGCGCCCACCAAAGCTGCCACACTATTGACGGCCTGCAACAAACCGACATACACCTCTCCCAAGCCCAGCACATGGGCCGGTAACAGCACCCTGGACACATTGAAGAAGCCCTGAAAAAGGCTGACGAAGATGATGAACTGATAGAGGCTGAGGCGTAGCGCGGGATACTCCTGCAAAAGCGAACCAAGGGCAGTCAATAGTCTTGGTGCGACCTGCACGGTGATCGGAGGCTTTGTTGGCGCAGGTAGTAGATAGGCCGCCAAAGCCGCGATGGAAAAAAGACTGACAGTAATGAGCAGGGCTAACCCAGGCGTCATGTTGGCTTTGAACAGTAGCAGACTGATGCCTGCCAGGCCGCCGGCAATGAATTGTGCGGTGAGTGTCAGAGGCACTGAGCTGGCGATTTGCGCACCCGGGAAATAACACTTGATGGCAACAATACGCCCTACCCGTTGCAGCGCATCCAGGGTGCCAATGACTACCGCGCCTAACACGGCGACTTCCACATGATGTGGCAGGATCTTGTAGGTGGCCGCCGCGCAGCCCAGCGACAGCAAGTTGGCACTCCACAGCAACGTGCGTGGCGCTAGATAGTCAGCCAGTCGGTAGATTGGAGCGACAAGAATTACCGGCAGAACCATTGGTGCAAACAGCACTACTTGGGAAAGTATTAGACTAGCAGTATGAGCATAAATATAGTAGGAAAAATAAATATAGCTCAGCGTAGAGGCCGAAATAGCACACAAGTTAACGCCCCAAAGTAGCACTGAGTGCCTACGAGATGCTTCAAATTCTTCCATTGCGCGTGCCTATTATATAGCTTCCTGCCATGCACGAAGCATACCCTGCATTGGAAATCGTTTTAAGATAAGCTTAACAAAACTGAAATATAAAAATGCTTGTTGTTGGTGTGTCACCAAGTAAGTGTGCATCATTTCAGTTCATCATTACCGCTGCTGATCCTCATCAACAAAACTTCTAATAATCGGCAAAATTAATAGCTACAAATAAACTGACGGACTGATAGCTCGATGCTATCCAATTCGTATCGCTGTCTCAGTGAGAAATATCGATGTAGCAGTGTCAAGACTAGGTCCGGAAGGAGGGTAGGGCAACAGTTGGGCATGTATTTGGGAAATGGACTACAAGACTGTGGATAAATCTTTTGGAAATATGTCAAAAGTCTTCTCGACCCGGTCAACGTAGTTGGCTAGGGCGATGTCGAACCGATGGCTCTGGCTTTTGCTCTTACTGTCGCTTCTAAGCGCGCGGTTGATCAGGCGCTGCAGATTGCGACTTCAGGAGGCCGAGCGTAGGGCTTGCTCCCGGGAGGACCGCGCTGCAGGCCCCATCCTGGGGCACAGCGCTTGACGGGCATCCATGCCCGTCACCTCCCTGTGCAAGGCCTGCGTTCGGCCTCCTGAAGTCGCGAAGATCAAGATCAGGATCAAAAGCCAGATCAAAAGCCGGCAAGACCTGAAAACACCGCTAGGGCAGGCTACGAAAAGGCGATAGCCGCAGGACTATCAGCACAATAGCGAACGGTGGTTGTCCTGAAACCTGCGAAAGAGGACAATTATCGGCTTCCCGTCACAACCAGCGACCTTGCATGGCCTTTCTTGCACTTGGTATCAACCATAAGACTGCCTCGGTAGACGTACGCGAGCGCGTGGCGTTTACCCCAGAGCAGCTGGTAGACGCCCTGCAGCAGCTCTGCCGACTGACGTCCAGCCGCGAGGCGGCGATCCTGTCGACCTGCAACCGCAGTGAGCTCTATATAGAGCAGGACCACCTGTCCGCCGACGCCGTGCTGCAGTGGCTGGCCGACTATCACCGCCTCAGCATCGACGAGCTGCGCGCCAGCGCCTACGTGCATGAAGAGCACGACGCCGTGAAGCACATGATGCGCGTGGCCTCGGGCCTGGACTCGCTGGTTCTGGGCGAGCCTCAGATCCTCGGCCAGATGAAGTCCGCCTACGCCGTGGCCCGCGAAGCCGGTACCGTCGGGCCGTTGCTCGGGCGCCTGTTCCAGGCCACCTTCAGCGCCGCCAAGCAGGTGCGTACCGATACGGCCATCGGTGAAAACCCGGTTTCGGTTGCGTTCGCCGCGGTCAGCCTGGCCAAGCAGATTTTCGCCGACCTGGGCCGCAGCCAGGCCCTGCTGATCGGTGCCGGCGAAACCATCACCCTGGTCGCCCGCCACCTGCACGAGCAGGGCGTACGCCGTATCGTGGTGGCCAACCGCACCCTGGAGCGCGCCAGCATCCTGGCCGAGCAGTTCGGCGCGCATGCCGTGCTGCTGGCAGACATCCCCCAGGAACTGGCCAACAGTGACATCGTGATCAGTTCCACCGCCAGCCAGTTGCCGATCCTGGGCAAGGGCGCGGTCGAGAGCGCACTGAAACAGCGCCGACACAAGCCGATCTTCATGGTCGACATCGCTGTCCCTCGCGATATTGAAACCGAAGTCGGCGAGCTGGATGATGTCTACCTGTACACCGTCGACGACCTGCACGATGTAGTGGCGGAAAACCTCAAGAGCCGCCAGGGCGCGGCTCAGGCGGCCGAAGAGCTGGTATCCGTGGGCGCCGAAGACTTCATGCTGCGCCTGCGCGAACTGGCTGCAGTGGACGTGCTCAGGGCCTATCGCCAGCAAAGTGAGCGCCTTCGCGACGAAGAACTGCAAAAGGCCCTGCGCCTGCTGGCCAATGGCGGCAACCCCGAAGACGTGCTCGCCCAGCTGGCCCGGGGCCTGACCAACAAACTCCTGCATGCGCCCAGCGTGCAGCTGAAAAAGCTCTCGGCCGAGGGCCGCCTCGATGCGCTGGCCATGGCCCAGGAACTCTTTGCCCTCAACGAGGGCTCCACGGACAAATCCCCGCAATGAAAGCGTCGCTGCTGAACAAACTGGAAATCCTCCAGGACCGTTTCGAAGAACTCACCGCCCTGCTCGGTGACGCCGAGGTTATTTCCGACCAGACGCGTTTTCGCGCCTACTCCCGCGAGTATGCCGAGGTAGAGCCGGTCTACGCTGCTTATAAAGAGTGGCGTAAAGTCCAGGACGACCTCGAAGGCGCCCAGGCGCTGCTCAAGGACAGTGACCCGGACCTGCGTGAAATGGCCGTGGAAGAGGTGCGTGAAGCCAAGGAGCAACTGTTGACCCTGGAGGCGCAGCTGCAACGCATGCTGCTGCCCAAAGACCCCAACGACGGTCGCAACGTGTTTCTCGAAATCCGCGCCGGTACGGGTGGCGACGAGGCAGCCATCTTCTCTGGCGACCTGTTCCGTATGTATTCGCGCTACGCCGAAAAGCGCGGCTGGCGCCTGGAGATCTTGTCCGAGAACGAAGGCGAGCACGGCGGCTACAAGGAAATCATTGCCCGCGTCGAGGGCGAGAATGTCTACGGCAAGCTCAAGTTCGAGTCCGGTGCACACCGGGTTCAGCGTGTGCCCGAGACCGAGTCCCAAGGCCGTGTCCACACTTCCGCGTGCACGGTGGCGGTGCTCCCCGAGCCGGACGAGCAGGCCGCCATCGAAATCAACCCGGCCGACTTGCGCGTGGATACCTACCGTGCCTCCGGTGCCGGCGGCCAGCACGTCAACAAGACCGATTCGGCGATCCGTATCACTCACTTGCCTACCGGTATCGTGGTCGAATGCCAGGAGGAGCGCTCGCAGCACAAGAACCGTGCTCGCGCCATGTCCTGGCTGTCGGCCAAGCTGAACGACATGCAGACCAGTGCCGCGCAGAACGCCATTGCCAGTGAGCGCAAGCTGCTGGTGGGTTCCGGTGACCGCTCCGAGCGCATCCGCACCTACAATTATCCACAGGGGCGGGTGACCGATCACCGCATCAACCTGACCTTGTATTCGCTTGACGACATTCTCAGCGGTGGCGTAGACGCGGTGATCGAACCGCTGCTGGCCGAATACCAGGCCGATCAACTGGCCGCCTTGGGGGACTGATGACTGTCATCGCCAGCCTGTTGCGCAACGCGCAGTTGCCTGAATCGCCCACTGAGCGCCTGGATGCCGAACTGCTGCTGGCTGCGGCCATCGGTAAATCGCGCAGCTACCTGCATACCTGGCCCGAGCGTATTGTCAGCAGCGAAGATGCCGAGACCTATGCCGGCTACCTGAAGCGCCGCCGTGGCGGCGAGCCAGTGGCCTATATCCTTGGGCTGCAGGGCTTCTGGAAGATCGACCTGGAGGTCGCGCCGCATACCCTGATCCCGCGGCCGGATACCGAACTGCTGGTCGAGACGGCGCTTGAACTGCAACCCGCTTCGCCCGCCAAGGTTCTCGACCTGGGTACCGGTACGGGTGCCATCGCTCTGGCGCTGGCCAGCGAGCGCCCGGCCTGGCAGGTGACAGCGGTTGACCGGGTGGAGGAGGCTGCTGCCCTCGCCGAGCGCAACCGCCAGCGGTTGGGCCTGGCCAACGCTCGGGTACGGCTGAGCCACTGGTTCGACAGCCTGGCCGGGGAGCGTTTCGACCTCATTGTCAGCAACCCGCCCTACATCGCCGCTGAAGACCCGCACCTGGTGGCCGGCGACGTGCGCTTCGAACCCAGCAGTGCCCTGGTGGCCGGTGCCGATGGCCTGGACGACCTTCGCGTGATCGCCGCCCAGGCCCCCGCGCACTTGTTGCCAGGTGGTTGGCTACTGCTGGAACATGGCTACGATCAGGCGGCGGCGGTACGCGCTCTGCTGGCTGAACATGGCTTTATCGAGGTGGCCAGCCGCACGGACCTGGGCGGCCATGAACGCATTACCCTGGGGCGACTGCCATGCTGAGTGATCAGGAACTGCTGCGTTACAGCCGCCAGGTGCTGCTGGCCCAGATCGACATCGATGGCCAGCTGCGGCTCAAGCAGAGCAAAGCGCTGATCATCGGGCTGGGTGGCCTGGGCTCGCCAGTCGCCCTGTACCTGGCCGCCGCTGGCGTGGGTGAGCTGCACCTGGCCGACTTCGACACCGTCGACCTGACCAACCTGCAACGCCAGGTCATCCACGACAGTGCCAGCGTTGGCATGAGCAAGGTCGACTCGGCCTTGCAGCGCTTGCAGGCAATCAACCCGGAAGTCAGCCTGGTTGCTCACCGCCAGGCACTGGACGAGGACTCGCTGGTGGCTGCGGTGGCGGCGGTCGACCTGGTGCTGGACTGCTCCGACAATTTCTCTACCCGCGAGGCGGTCAACGCTGCCTGTGTCGCCGCCGGCAAGCCGCTGGTCAGCGGAGCGGCAATCCGTCTGGAAGGTCAGCTGTCGGTGTTCGACCCGCGGCGTGACTACAGTCCGTGCTATCACTGCCTGTACGGGCATGGTAGCGAAGCTGAACTGACCTGCAGCGAAGCAGGCGTCATTGGCCCGCTGGTGGGGCTGGTGGGAAGCCTGCAGGCGCTGGAGGCGATGAAGCTGCTGGCTGGCTTCGGTGAGCCGTTGGTCGGCCGCTTGCTGTTGATCGATGCCCTTGGCACCCGTATCCGCGAGCTTCGTGTCAAGCGCGACCCGGCTTGCACGGTCTGTGGTAAGCGCGATGGCTGAGCGCTCGGCGCCGATCGGCGTCATGGACTCGGGGGTTGGCGGATTGTCGGTGCTGGCCGAGATCCAGCGCCTGCTGCCCAACGAAACGTTGCTGTATGTGGGCGATTGCGGGCATATACCCTACGGTGAGAAGTCGCCGGACTATATCCGCGAGCGCTGCCGACGCATTGCCGGGTTCTTCCATGAACAAGGCGCAAAGGCCATGGTCCTGGCCTGCAACACTGCCACGGTGGCGGCAGTGGCCGACCTGCGTGAGTTGTATCCGACCTGGCCGTTGGTGGGCATGGAACCGGCCGTCAAGCCTGCAGCGGCAGCCACCCGCTCGGGCGTGGTCGGTGTGCTGGCCACCACCGGTACCCTGCAGAGTGCCAAGTTCGCAGCCTTGCTCGATCGCTTCGCGAATGACGTACAGGTTATTACCCAACCTTGCCCGGGGCTGGTCGAGCTGATCGAAGTCGGTGACCTGGTAAGCCCGGCGGTGCGCCAGCTGTTGCAAGGTTATGTGCAGCCGCTACTGACTGCAGGTTGCGATACGCTGATCCTCGGCTGCACCCATTACCCTTTCCTTCGCCCATTGCTGGCCGGCATGGTCCCGGATGACGTGGCCATCATCGACACCGGCGCGGCCGTGGCGCGTCAGTTGCAACGGCTGTTGGGTGCCAATGATCTGTTGGCCGAAGGCCCGGCCGGCGCTGCACGCTTCTGGACAAGCGCTGATCCAGAAGCCTTAAGAAAAATCCTACCTGTGCTGTGGCATAAGTCTGACGATGTGCAAAGCTTTGCGTTGTGAAAAAAACGTGAAAAAAGGCTGAACTATCGTTCCACTTCTGCTTTCTACCGCTTTGCCTGAGATGAGGCGGACAAATAACAGCATCAGAAAGAAGGATGTTTCTTATGAGGAAACTGCTCGGCTTGGCAGCGGCTGCTGCCTTTGTTTTGGGGCAAGCGATGTCGGCACAGGCTGCCGATGTTTCGTTTTCGGTGGGGCAGACTGGCGATTCGACAATGGTCTACCGGCTAGGGCTGCAATCGAATTGGGACGCGAGTTGGTGGCAGACCAGCGTTGGTCGGCTGACCGGCTATTGGGATGGGGCCTACACCTACTGGGATGGCGACGAGACCGCGAGCAATCACAGCCTGTCCTTCGCGCCCGTGTTCGTCTATGAATTTGCCGGGGAGTCGGTGAAGCCTTACATCGAAGCCGGCATCGGGGTGGCGGCGTTCTCCAGCACCGAGCTGGAAAGCAACGAGCTGGGTTCGGCGTTCCAGTTCGAGGACCGCATTGGTTTTGGTTTGCGCTTTGCCGGCGGGCATGAGATTGGGGTGCGGGCGATTCACTATTCCAACGCCGGCATCAAAGAGCCCAACGATGGTGTAGAAAGCTACAGCCTGCATTACAGAATGGCGCTCTGAGTTCACCTGCATTCGCGGGCAATGCCCGCTCCTGCCGGAATACCACAGCATTAAAGGTCTGGGTAATCTGCAGGAGCGGGCTTGCCCGCGAAGAAGGTAATGCTGATTTCAGCGGTCAACGCGCCAGCGGCCACAGGCTACTAAGGTCCAGCGTCTCCAGGACCAGTTCGGGTTCTCTCTGAGGCCACCGGCGCAGCAACTCCTCTGCGGCACTGTCGGGCGTCCACGCCTCCGGTATCGCCTGTGCCGACGTTACCGTAACCTTCAACGATTGTGGCCCTACGATGGTCAGTGCTACCCCTTGGTCCTCAAGGGCCTTGCGCTGCTCACGCAGCCATTGCGGCAAGTTGTTCCAGCCCGCAGTCACCTGTGTCGGTGCAAACAGCTGCAACGCCGAATAGCGGTTGAAAAGCCCCATCACCTGGGGCGACTGCCCCTTTGCCAGCAACGGCAGCGCTTTGCTCAGGCAATGCTCTGCGGCCAGCTGGTTGGTGGTGACGATCGCTTCGATCAGCTCACTGTCACTGACATTGTCTGGCAGGTAATCGGTGGTGCCGGTGTTGAGGATCAGCCCGTCCAGCGAACACCAGGCATGGCAAATCTGTTGGCACGCATCGGTGACGTGTTGTTCTTCCTGCAACTGCCACGGCAAACGCAACAATTGGCTGCCGTAGCGTGCCCCCAAATCATCCAGTGCATCGCTATCCTTGCCACTCGCGGCAACGCGATGTCCTTCATCGAGCATCCGCTCCACCAAAGCCAAGCCAAGTCCGTTGCTTGCGCCTGTAACCCAAAAACTACGCGAGTTAATCAAGACGTATCCCCTGATTCTGCCGGCGTGGCAGCCCTTTGAATGCTTCCAGGGCCCGCTGGCGACTGCTGCTGAGATCTACGATTGGACTTAGGTACGAAGTATTACCGAAAAGGTCCGTCGATTTAATGGGTTGATGGATGGCTTTTTCATCGAGCTCCTGTAGTTCCGGTACCCAGTGGCGAATGAACTGACCCTGTGGATCGAAGCGCTGCGACTGTGAAACCGGGTTGAAGATACGGAAATAGGGCACCGCGTCGGTGCCAGTGGACGCACTCCACTGCCAACCCCCATTGTTGGCGGCCAGGTCGCCGTCTATCAGGTGGCGCATGAAGTGCCGCTCTCCCTTGCGCCAGTCAATCAGCAGGTTCTTGCTGAGGAACATGGCCACGACCATGCGCAAGCGGTTGTGCATCCACCCGGTGTGCAGCAGCTGGCGCATGGCGGCATCGATGATCGGGAAGCCGGTGCGGCCCTGCTCCCAGGCCTCCAGGTCTGCCGGGGCGTCACGCCAGGGCAGGGCTTCGGTCTGGGCGCGGAAGGCGCGGTGGCGCGAGACCTGTGGATAACCGCTCAGGATGTGCTTGTAGAACTCACGCCAGAGTAGCTCATTGATCCAGGTCTGCACGCCTGTGCTGCCACTGTCGAACTCGCCCCGGTTGCCGGCCAGTGCACCGTGCAAGCATTGGCGGGGCGAAATCACGCCGGCGGCCAGGTAGGGGGATAGCTGGCTGGTACCAGGCTTGGCAGGCAAGTCGCGCAAGTGGTGGTAGTCGTCGATGGTTTCGTCCAGGAAACGTGACAGGCGGGACTGTGCCTCAGCTTCACCGGCTGGCCAGTGGTCGCGCAGTGCGGGCGTGGTTTTTCCGAACCCCTCTACATGTTGCGGGATCGGGTCGCTGTCGATGTTCAGCGGGGCCTGGCGCTTCACCCGCCGTGCCAGGGCCGGCAGGCTGCGGTGCAGATGCTCAAGGCAGGTCTTCTTGAACTGGCTGAACACCTGGAAGTAATCGCCACTGCGAGTGAGTACGGTGCCCGGACGGAAGAACAGCTGGTCGAGGTGGCTGTGCGCCTGGATGGCCGACTTTTCCAACAGTGCGCGGGTGGCATCATCCCGGCGCTGCTCATTGATGCCGTACTCCTCGTTCCAGTGCACGCTTTGCACCTGATGTTGGCGGCAGATATCGAGCACCGCCTGTGGCGCCTGGTCCCAGGTATCGATTGTGCGGATCAGCAGGGGGATGTTCAGCTTTTCCAGTGATTGGCGCAGGTCATGCAGGTTACGCAGCCAGAAGTCGACTTTGCAGTCGGCATCGTCATGGGCTTGCCATTGTCCGGGGCTGACCAGCCACAGGGCGATGGTCGGGCCGCGTTCGGTAGAGGCGCTGAGTGCAGTGTTGTCATCGATACGCAGGTCGCTGCGCAGCCAGGTCAGGTGCATGGGGGATTTATCTCTACAGGCTGTCGATCATGGGCTTGAAGCACGCGCAATGCCGCCTGCGGGGTGTCGAACAGGAAAAGGTCGGGCAGCTCAAAAGCCTTCAAGCGGGCTTCATGCAGCGCCAGCGTGGCACCGCCCAGCAGCTTGGGGATCGGCAAGCCTTGCAGGGTGCGCAGCAACGCCTTGTCGTCGATGCGTGGCCCCAGGTGCAGGAGTAAGGCGCGTGGTTTGAGCGCGTTGACGGCGCTTAGCAATTGCGGGCCTGCGACGGGCTGCTCGAGCACCTCGACCGGGAAGCCATTGCTGGTGAGTAGCCAAGCGCACAACCATAAGTCCGGGCTGAAGGTGCGTTCGCTGTCTTCGGCCAGCAACACGGCAGGCCCTTGCAGCAGCTGGTTGTCGTGGTACACGCGGGCACCGAGCTTGCTGCGCAGCCAGCTGTGAAAAAACACCTGCTCCAGCCGAGCGTTGAAGTAATTGCGCCAGCGCAGGTCGAGCATGTCGAGTAGCGGCAGCAGCAATTGCTCGCACAGGGTGACCGCCGGGTACAGCGCCATGGCCTGGTTGAGTTGCTGGTCGAGGGCGCGCTGTGAAAGGCCGGCGATGGCTTCGATCAGCTGGAATTGCCGGGCTTGCCAGTCCCCCTTCGGTGGGGTGCTGGCGGGTTTGTCGAGCAACTCGCGGACTTGGCCGACCGACGCGCCACGCTGCAGCCAGGCCAGAACGGCTTCGACGCGTTCGACCTGCTCAAGTGGGTACAGGCGATGCCCCTTGGCGGTGCGCTGCGGCTTGAGCAACCCATACCGGCGCTCCCAGGCGCGCAGGGTGACCGGGTTGACGCCAGTGCGACGGGCAAGTTCGCCGATGGGCAGCAAGTCCTCAGACCGCATTGCGCAAGCCCAGGCTCTCGGGGTGAGGCTGCAGGTAGGCTTGTTGCTGCAGGTAGGGGTCTGGGTGCTTGCGCAAATGGTGTTTGAGCAAGGTTAGTGGCACTACCAGTGGTACCACGCCTTGTTGGTATTGGCCGATGACTGCCTGCAACTCCGCCTTGTCCTGCTGCGTCAGGGCATCCTTGAAGTAGCCGCTCAGGTGCTGCAGCACGTTACTGTGGGTGCCGCGGCTGGCGCAGCGGCGCAGGGCCTGCATCAGCTGGCTGAAATAGCGCGGGCCGATGCTCTGTGGTTCATCAGCCTTGCTCATGCTGCCAAGCAGGCGGCCGAGGGTGCGATAGGCCTGGGGATTGTTGGCCATCAGCAAATACTTGTAGCGCGAATGAAAGCGCACCAGCGCGCCACGGTTCAGGCCCTCGGCCAGCAGGCGCTGCCAGTCGGCGTAGGCGTAAACGCGGCTTATGAAGTTCTCGCGCAGCACAGGGTCATGCAGGCGGCCTTCTTCTTCTACTGGCAGGTCCGGGCGCAATGCGCAGAAAGCCTGGGCATAGACGCCACGGCCACCATGCACGGCCGGGTGGCCGTTGTCCTGATAAACCTTTACCCGTTCCAGGCCGCATGAAGGTGACTTCTGCATGAAGATGTAGCCGCAGATGTCGTCAAGCTCGTTGGCCATCTGCTCACCATAGGTGCGCAGCGGGTCGGTAAGGTCCTTGCCGGGGTCGCGGGTGCCGACCACTTCGGGTTGCTCGGGGTTGCCGACCAGGCGAATCGGGTCGCGCGGGACACCCAGGCCGATTGCCACTTCCGGACACACGGGTAGCCAGTCGAAGTGCTGTTCCAGCTGTTTACGGCACAGGTCGGAGGCCTTGTGGCCGCCGTTGTAGCGCACGCTGTGCCCGGTCAGGCAGGCGCTGATGGCGATACGCGGCTTGCTGTGGGCGGAAGGGTCGTGCATGGCTGCCTCCGAAAATAAACCTGTACGTGACTCGAAACTTGTACAGGTTTATTTCAGCACAGCGCTGAAGTTATGCAAACTAGTATTTTTGTATAGTTCGGCATCACTCAAGGTGTTCGAGCAAGCGCCGCGCTGCTTCCTGGCCACTGAGCCATGCGCCCTCGACGCGGCCGGACAGGCACCAGTCCCCACAGGCGTACAAGCCCTGGTCAGCATCGGCCAGTGCGCCCCACTCATGGTTGCTACTGGGGCGGGCATAGAGCCAGCGGTGGGCCAGGGCGAAGGTGGGCGGGGGGACCACGCAGCCGACCAGCTCGGCGAATTCGCCCCACAGCTGCTCGATCACTTCATCCTTTGGCAGGTCGATGTGTTGCCGGCTCCAGTCTGACGTTGCGTGCAGTACCCAGGTGTCCAGGTGCTCGTCGCGGCCAGGCTTGCTGCGATTGCGGGCCAGCCAGTCCAGCGGGTTGTCCTGCACGAAGCAGCCTTGCATTGGTGTATCCAGCGGTGTCTCGAAGGCAAGGGCGACGGCCCAGGTAGGTTCCATTTGCACGCCAGCGGCCACGGCTGCCAGCTTCGGTGTGGCGGCCAGAAGTGGCGTGGCCTGCGGTGCCGGGACGGCAATGACCACACGGCTGTAGGGGCCGTGGCTGCAACCTTCGGTATCTTGCAGGTGCCAGTACTGCTTGCCGCGAAACACTTCCGCTATGCGGCAGCCGAAATTGACGGTGACGTCCTTGAGCAAGCCGCGGGTAATGGCGCTCATGCGTGGCACGCCCACCCAGCGCGTCTGCTCGTCGGGGGAGGGGGTAAGTTCGCCATCACGGTAGTTGTACAGTTGAGGCTTCCACTGCTCGGCCCAGCCGGCGGCTACCCACTGCTGCACCTGATCGACGAAGCGTCGGTCACGGGCAGTGAAGTACTGTGCGCCCAGGTCGAGCGCGCCGGCTTCGCTGCGCTTGCTGGCCATGCGCCCGCCACTGCCGTGGCCTTTGTCGAACAAGTGCACGAATTGCCCGGCCTTCTGCAAGGCCTGGGCGGCTGACAAACCGGCGATGCCGGCCCCGATGATGGCGATAGGTACTGTCATGATGGCCTCTTCAAACCTTGCTGTGAGCAGACTACGCTGTCAGGCAAACCTGTACAATGCCAAAATTATGTATAAGGTTATTCCGTGTTGGCGGCAGGTTGGCCTATGTTTATCCGAGAGCGTCGGGTCAAAAAAGTGCCTTGCTGTTAAAAATAGACCACCGACGCATTCTGCGAGGACACAGCCATGCATATATTGCTGACAGGTGGCACCGGTTTGATTGGCAAGCATCTGTGCCAGTACTGGCTGGGCCAAGGGCATCGGCTTACGGTTTGGAGCAGGCGTCCTGAACAGGTGGCGAAAATCTGTGGTAGCGGGGTGCGTGGTATCGCGCGCCTGGAGCAGCTGGAGGCCGACGATCATCTTGATGCGGTGGTCAACCTTGCCGGTGCGCCGATTGCCGACAGGCCCTGGACGGCCGCCCGGCGCAACGTGCTGTGGGCCAGCCGTGTCACCCTTACCGAGCAATTGCTGGCTTGGTTGGGCACACGTGAGCAGCGCCCGGAGGTGTTGATCTCCGGCTCTGCGGTAGGTTGGTACGGAGACGGTGGCGAACGCGAACTGACCGAGGCTTCACCCCCGGTGCGTGAAGATTTCGCCAGCCAGTTGTGTATTGCCTGGGAAGAGACCGCCCAGCGTTCGCAAGCGCAGGGAATACGCGTGGTACTGGTCCGTACCGGCCTGGTGCTGGCCAGCGATGGCGGCTTTTTGTCGCGCCTGCGCATGCCCTTCAAACTGGGGCTGGGCGGGCCTTTGGGCAATGGGCGGCAGTGGATGCCCTGGGTTCATATAGATGACCAGGTCGCCCTGATTGATTTTCTCTTGCAGCACAAGGATGCCAGCGGTCCTTATAATGCCTGCGCGCCGGAGCCTGTGCGCAACCGTGAGTTTGCCAGGCGACTGGGCCGCGCCCTGCATCGGCCGGCGCTGTTGCCAGTGCCGGCATTGCTGCTCAAGGCCGGGCTTGGCGAGATGTCCACCTTGCTGCTGGGAGGCCAGCGGGCGCGCCCGGTACGCTTGCTGGAAGCCGGCTTCACCTTCCGCTTCAACGATCTGCAATCGGCGCTGGACAACCTGTCCAGTCGCCTCTGACATAGGACGCTGCATGACCGATCACGCCCTGCTGCTGGTCAACCTGGGTTCCCCGGCCTCCACCTCGGTGGCCGATGTGCGCCGCTACCTCAACCAGTTCCTCATGGACCCGTACGTGATCGACCTGCCGTGGCCGGTGCGGCGCTTGCTGGTGTCGCTGGTCCTGATCAAGCGCCCGGAGCAGTCGGCACATGCCTACGCTTCGATCTGGTGGGAGGAGGGCTCGCCTCTGGTTGTGCTGACCCGTCGCCTGCAGGCCGCGATGGCCGAGCACTGGCCCCATGGCCCGGTGGAAATCGCCATGCGCTACGGCCAGCCGGCCTTGCCTGATGTGTTGGCGCGGCTGGCCGCCCAAGGTGTGCGCAAGGTGACTTTGGCACCGCTTTATCCACAGTTCGCCGACAGCACGGTGACCACTGTGATCGAGCAGGCAAAACAGACGGTCAGTGAGCGCCAGTTACCGTTGCAGATGCGCGTGCTGCAGCCGTTCTACGAGCACCCGGCGTACATCGAGGCGCTGGCAGCCAGCGCTCGGCCGTACCTGGAGCAGGGTTACGACCACCTGCTGCTGAGCTTCCATGGGTTGCCGGAACGGCACCTGAAGAAACTGTTTCCGAAGGGGGTCAAGCACGACCTGCGCGCTGCCCATTGCTGCCACGGTGCAACCGCCGAAGTACGTTCGGTTTGCTATCGCGGGCAATGCCTGGCTACGGCCAAAGCCTTTGCGCAGAGCATGGGCATACCGGATGGCAAATGGTCGGTGTCGTTCCAGTCGCGGCTGGGCCGGGACAAGTGGATCGAACCCTACACCGAGACGCGGCTGGATGAGCTGGCCAAGGCCGGTGTGAAGAAGCTGCTGGTGATGTGCCCGGCGTTTGTGGCGGATTGCATCGAGACCCTGGAAGAGATAGGCATGCGTGGCAGCGAGCAGTTTGTCGAGGCGGGCGGCCAGGAGCTGGTGCTGGTGCCGTGCCTGAATGATCACCCGGAGTGGGTGAGGGTGTTGGCTGATATGTGTGAAAAGGCCTGAATCGAAGGGGCCGCCTTGCGGCCCCTTCCGACCGGTCATACATCCAGCTTCTTGTGCTTCCAGCTGTCATTACCCGGCAGAATCAGGTTCAGGGCGATAGCCACAATGGCGCACAGGGCAATGCCCTTCAGGCCCCAGTCATCCGGGCCGTCACCGCTGCCGATCAGCACGCCGCCGATACCGAACACCAGTGTCACCGAGACGATCACCAGGTTGCGTGCCTCGCCCAGGTCAATCTTGTGGCGGATCATGGTGTTCATGCCCACCGCTGCGATCGAGCCGAACAGCAGGCACAAGATGCCGCCCATCACCGGCACCGGGATGCTCTGCAGCAGCGCGCCGAACTTGCCGATGAATGCCAGGGTAATGGCGAAGACCGCCGCCCAGGTCATGATCTTCGGGTTGTAGTTCTTGGTCAGCATCACCGCGCCGGTCACTTCGGCGTAGGTGGTGTTGGGCGGGCCGCCGAACAGGCCGGCTGCAGTAGTCGCCAGGCCGTCGCCCAGCAACGTCCGGTGCAGGCCAGGCTTTTTCAGGTAGTCACGGCCGGTCACGCTGCCCACTGCGATCACCCCGCCGATATGCTCGATCGCCGGCGCCAGCGCAACCGGGACGATGAACAGAATGGCCTGCCAGTTGAACGCAGGGGCGGTGAAATTGGGAATTTCCAGCCACGGTGCGGCAGCGATCCTGGCGGTGTCGACCACGCCAAAGGCGAACGACAGGGCAAAGCCCACCAGCACGCCGGAGATGATGGGTACCAGGCGGAAAATGCCCTTGCCGAATACGGCAACGATCAAGGTTGTCAGCAGCGCTGGCATCGAGATCAGCATGGCCGTCTTGTACGGCATCAGTGCCGTACCGTCCCCACCTTTGCCCATCGCCATGTTGGCGGCGATCGGTGCCATGGCCAGGCCGATGGAGATGATCACCGGGCCGATCACCACCGGCGGTAGCATGCGGTCGATGAAACCGGTGCCTTTGATTTTTACCATCAGCCCCATGAAGGTGTACACGAAGCCGGCAGCCATTACGCCACCCATGGTCTCGGCAAGGCCGAACTGGCCTTTGGCGAGGATGATCGGCGTGATGAAGGCAAAGCTCGAGGCCAGGAACACCGGTACCTGACGTCCGGTGACCAGCTGGAATAGCAGGGTGCCGATGCCGGCGGTGAACAGCGCGACGTTCGGGTCGAGGCCGGTGATCAGGGGCATCAGCACCAGCGCGCCGAATGCCACGAAGAGCATCTGCGCGCCCGAAACGACCTGGCGCCAGAGCGGGTCGTTGAAGCCGTCCTGCATGGTCAGGCGTCCTTTTGCTTGGTGCCGAAGATCTTGTCACCGGCATCACCCAGGCCTGGCACGATGTAGCCGTGCTCGTTCAGGCGCTGGTCGATCGAGGCGGTGTAGATCTTCACGTCCGGGTGGGCTTTTTCCACCACCTCGATGCCTTCTGGCGCGGCGACCAGCACCATGGCGCGAATCTCTTTGCAGCCGGCCTTTTTCAGCAGGTCGATGGTGGCAACCATCGAGCCGCCGGTGGCCAGCATCGGGTCGATGATCAGGGCCAGGCGCTGGTTGATGTCCGGCGCGAGCTTTTCCAGATAGGTGTGGGCTTCGAGGGTTTCTTCGTTTCGGGCAACGCCGACGGCGCTGACCTTGGCACCCGGGATCAGGCTGAGCACGCCGTCGAGCATGCCGATGCCGGCGCGCAGGATCGGTACTACGGTGATCTTCTTGCCGGCGATTTTTTCAACCGAGACCTTGCCACACCAGCCGTCGATCTCGTAGGTTTCGAGGGGCAGGTCCTGGGTGGCTTCATACGTCAGGAGCGCGCCGACTTCCTGGGCGAGTTCGCGAAAATTCTTGGTGCTGATATCGGCACGGCGCATCAGGCCAAGCTTGTGGCGGATCAGCGGATGGCGGATCTCACGAGTGGGCATAGGGGAGGGCTCCGAAAGGCGGGCAAAAAAACCGCGCTAGATTAATCTATTCAGCCTGTGCTGTCGTCTGGTCATTCTGGACGTTAGTCCATAAATGCTTGATCTGTGACGAGCGGATGCGTACCTTTGCCCGCTTTTCCAAAATGCCCCCCGGAGCGCGCCATGTCCGCCGATCTCGAGCATATCCGTCAAGTCATGCATGAAGCTGACTGCCTGTACACCGAAGCCGAAGTCGAAGCGGCCATCGCCAAAGTCGGCGAGCAGATCTGCAAGGACCTGCACGACAAGAACCCGGTTGTGTTCTGCGTGATGAACGGTGGCCTGATCTTTTCCGGCAAACTGCTGACCCACCTGCAGTTCCCGCTGGAAGCCTCGTACCTGCACGCTACCCGCTACCGCAACCAGACCAGCGGCGGCGAGCTTTTCTGGAAGGCCAAGCCGGAAGTGTCGTTCATCGACCGTGACGTGTTGATCGTTGACGATATCCTCGACGAAGGCCACACCCTCAGCGCCATCATCGAGTTTTGCAAGCATGCCGGCGCCCGCTCGGTGTACACCGCTGTGCTGATCGACAAGGACCACGACCGCAAGGCAAGCCCTGACCTCAAGGCCAACTATGTGGGCCTGCCTTGTGTCGATCGCTATATCTTCGGTTACGGCATGGACTACAAAGGTTACTGGCGCAACGCTAACGGCATCTTCGCCGTAAAGGGGCTGTAACCGTGCGCCAGCCTGCGTTCATCGACCAATCGCTGTTCGCCGGGCTGGCCGAAAAGGCCGCTGCCAACCCGCGCGGGCGGCAGCACCATAACTTTCACGCTATGGAAGAGCCCTGCCACCGCATGGCCGTCGGGCTGCAACCGAGCACCTACATTCCGCCGCATCGCCATTTGAGCGCCGACAAGGCTGAAACCTTGATAGCGCTCAAGGGGCGTTTTGGCCTGTTGATCTTCGATGAACAAGGCGCGGTGACTGACAAGCGGGTGCTGCAGGCCGGTGGCGACTGTCTGGGTGTGGATCTGGCACCTGGTACCTACCATGGCTTGGTCGTGCTGGAGCCTGACAGCATCCTGTTCGAGTGCAAGGCTGGGCCATACCGACCAGTGGGCGAGGGCGAGCACGCACACTGGGCACCGCGCGAGGGTGAGGCCGGCGTGGCCGATTACCAGGCCTGGATGCGCGCGCAGTTCGATTGATATCGGCTGCACCCGGCATGCTAGAGTGCTCCTTCATACAAGGAGCCTCACATGCGTGCGATTCTTCCCCTCCTGCTGGCGGTCAGCCTGCCGCTCGCTGCCGCACCGCTGCACAGTCAGTTCCTGCCTCCTGATGACCAGTCCCTGCGCCAGGAAGCACCGACCAGCCAGCAATTGCTGCAAGTGACTGACTATTCGGTGGTTGTAGGGGCCCAGCGCCAGTCCGATCAGCAGCCGATCCCGATCACATCGTCGTTGCAGGTGCGCCTGAAGGGCAAGCCGCTGAGCAAGGGTGCGACCATTGCCCAGGTGCTGCTGACGTTCGATGGTGAAGCGGCCAAAAGCCTGAAAAAGCCTGTGTATGACGCTAAAACCCGCACCTTGAGCCTGAATTACCCGGTCAGCAACTACCGGGTGGTCATGGACCTGCTGCGTAACGAAACCCTGTACGTGCAGTTTCTGACTTATGGCAACGGCCACATCTGGGCCGACTTGCACACCGGGACGGTACGTACGCGTTGAGGCGCGAAGCCTGCGGGGGGTAAACTGCCGGCCTTCGAAATTCCGTGATGGTCCAGTTGGAGTCGGCAATGCGTAAAGACAAGAAACAGGTAATCGGTGACGAAATCAGCGACGACTACATCAAGTCGTTCCTTCAGTTCGAGCCGGCCGATGGTGTGACTTCGCCGTCGCTGCACAAGCTGGTCAAGGCCTACCGTGGCCTGCGCGTGGACGACTTCGAGCGCTTTGTAGGCTTCTTCGTCGAAGCTGGCCTGGACCTGGACGGCAAGGACGAGCACGGCAAGACCTTCGTCGAGCAGATTGCCGACCAGCGCAATGCCCCTGAGTACATCGAGATCATCGATAAAGCCCGCGGCTGATCTGTAGCCAGTGCCGGCCTCTTCGCGGGCGCGCCCGCTCCCACAGGAGTCGCGTCGCACCTGCGGGCATTACCGAACCTGTGGGAGCGGGCATGCCCGCGAAGAGGCCGGTACAGGCTGATCAAGCGCCAGGCACAAAAAACGCCCCGAGGGGCGTTTTTGCGTTTCAGACCGGCTTAAGCGTAATGCTTGGCCGCCGGGCTGCTCTCTGCCAGATCCAGCGCCGCGTCGTTATCGGCACTGATCTTGTGGTACAGCGCAGCATCGGTTGCCAGGGTCTTCTCGCGAGCCGGGAAGATTTCCTTGAGCTTGGCAGCCCAGGCGCCCTTGGCCTGCTCGGGGAAGCAGCGCTCGATCAGTTCCAGCATGATCGATACGGTTACCGAGGCACCTGGCGATGCGCCGAGCAGTGCTGCCAGGCTGCCGTCCTGGGCCGAGACCAGCTCGGTACCGAACTGCAGCACGCCGCCTTTTTTCGGGTCTTTCTTGATGATCTGCACGCGCTGACCCGCCACTTCCAGGCGCCAGTCCTCGGCCTTGGCCTGCGGATAGAAACGACGCAGGGCTTCCAGACGCTGCTCCATCGACTGCATCACCTCGCTGACCAGGTACTTGGTCAGGTCCATGTTGTCGCGGGCCACGGCCAGCATCGGGCCGATGTTGCCCATGCGCACCGACAGCGGCAGGTCCATCAGCGAGCCGTGCTTGAGGAACTTGGTAGTGAAACCGGCATACGGGCCGAACAGCAGCGAAGTCTTGCCGTCCACGACGCGTGTGTCCAGGTGCGGCACCGACATCGGCGGGGCGCCGACAGCGGCCTGGCTGTAGACCTTGGCCTGGTGCTGCTTGACGATTTCCGGGTTGTCGCAACGCAGCCACTGGCCGCTCACAGGGAAGCCGCCGAAACCTTTGCTTTCCGGGATGCCGGACAACTGCAGCAGCGGCAGGGCCGCGCCGCCGGCGCCGAGGAAGACGAAGCGGGCGTCGACTTCACGGCTGCCGCCGCTGTTGACGTCCTTGATGCTCACGGTCCAGCCGCTGCCGTTACGGCGCAGGCCGACAACCTTCTTGCTGTACTTGACCTGCGCGTCCGGCGAGTCGCCCAGCAGCTTGAGCAGCTTGTTGGTCAGTGCGCCGAAGTTGACGTCGGTGCCTTTGGCCACACGGGTAGCGGCGATGTGCTGGTCGGCCGGGCGGCCAGGCATCATCAGCGGCATCCAGTCGTTCATCACGGCCTTGTCTTCGGTGTATTCCATCTCGGCGAAGGCGTGGTGCTGCTTGAGCAGCTCGAAGCGCTTCTTGAGGAAGGAAACACCCTTGTCACCCTCGACGTAACTCAGGTGCGGGACAGGGTTGATGAAGGCACGCGCCGAGCCGAAGTTGCCCTTCTTGGTCAGGTAGGCCCAGAACTGGCGCGAAACCTCGAACTGGGTGTTGATGTGCACGGCCTTCTTGATGTCGATGCTGCCATCGGCGGCCTGCGGCGTGTAGTTCAGCTCGCACAGGCCGGCGTGGCCGGTGCCTGCGTTGTTCCAGGGGTTGGAGCTTTCCGCGGCCCCGGAGTCCATCGCCTCGACGACCTCAAGCTTCAGGGTCGGGTCAAGCTCCTTGAGCAGTACGGCCAGGGTGGCACTCATGATGCCCGCGCCTACCAGTACCACATCAACCGATTCGTTCTGCGCCATTTAACGCGTCTCCACAATCTACAGCTACCTAATTGACAGCATAGGACCTGGGTTTGCCAGGGTCGCCATGTCCGACTTTTCGCAGTTCTTGCAACTTCCGCGGACACCGCCGATCAGTCTTCGGGTTCGTGTATTGAACGCCGTTTGCCACAGGTGCGGCAATTCGACTTATGGTCAAGGTGTCGTGCGTGCGTTATGGAACGGTTCAGACACTCATACGGGATGAGCGCATCTGCCGCCTGTTCAGGGCTGTTCGGGACACATCTGCCGCTTTTGCACATGCCAGACTGTTCATTTGCTCGCCACACTCTTGTGAAGTTGTGAAAACCGTTTTTTCACGCTCTTTTGGAGACGTGAACCTCAAAAGGGGACTGCGCGATGGCAACCCGCAGGTTCATGCAGTGTGAAGGGCCGGAAAAAGCAGGCACGACAGCCGATGCAAGACCTGAGTGGAAGGCTCTCTGTGGGCGAAGCGGTGAAGTTGCCGGGGTCAATCGGCGAGTGCGGGGCCCGATCAGGAGACGTCCTTATAATCGGGGGGAGATTATAGCGATGTCGCGGGCAGAAATGTCGCCATTCGTGGTTTTTATTGCAGCGTTTGTCAGGCAGCGAGGAGGCGCTGGTGCCAACGGCGGTTTGCGCGGGCGCAAACCCGGGCTTCGATGGGCAGCTCGCGGCCCAGCCAGGCCAGCTGAATTTCGCTGATCTGCACCCAGTCGATGCCGCTTGGTGCCTGGCTGCATTGCTTGAACGCCAGGCATTTGCCATCAGCGTCAAGGCGGGCATAAGCGTTGTAGCGCGGCCGTTGGAAGAGCTGAGTCCAGAGCGAGGTCATGGCGGCGAGTCCTTTGCGTTAGGGCTTGGCGCAAGGATAAGGGTGTGGCGATGAAACGATTGTGACAAGCGGGCCGGGCCGATGACTGGTCTGTACCTGGCTAGGTATACTGTGGGCCTTTGCCGCATTTTCTGGAGAAACGCGCATGTTGCAACGTCTGTTGTTCGGTTTGATCGCCGTGGCCAGCCTTAGCCTGGTCGGTTGTGCCCACAGCCCGCAACAACTCAACCCGCAACCCACGCTCAAGGCCCAGCTGGCCCCGGTCGGTCATGGCCAGCCGGTGGTGGTCCGGGTAGTTGATGGCCGGCCTTCGCAGTCCCTGGGTACCCGCGGTGGCATGTACCCCGAGACCAGCACCATCAGCGTCAGCGGTAATGACGTGGTGCCCAAGCTGCAGGCTCAGGCTGAAGCGGCTGTGCGCCTGCTCGGCTTCACCCCGACCCCGAACGCCGGCAATGCACCGCAGCTGACCGTGACCCTGGCCGAGCTGAAGTATCAGTCGCCGAAAGACAACCTTTACGTGACCGAGGCCACCATCGGCGCCACCTTCCGCGCTGATGTGACCAATGGCGGCCGCCGTTACAGCGGCCGTTATGGCGCTTCGCTGGACCAGCGTTTCGGCATGGCGCCGAACCAGGACACCAACACCCAGCTGGTGGGTGATGTGCTGAGCGATGCCCTGACCCGCCTGTTCAAGGACCCGAGCATCGGGCAGGTGCTGGGTCAGTAAGCTTCAGGTGGTGCAAGAAAACCCGCTGCCTGAGGGACAGGCAGCGGGTTTTTTGTTGTCTGGCCGGTACAGATCTACGCCGCTTCTATGTGGAAATCCAGCAAGCTGAACCCAGTGCCGGCATCCACTTCGGGCAAGTCCTCATGCACATGTCCACCAAGCGCACAGTAGACCAGCCACTGGCGGTCCTGCACATTGATGGCAAAACCATCGATCAGCGCCTGTTGTTCATCGCTCTGGGCAACGAGGTAGAGGCGGTCCTGGTTTTCGGCGTGCAACATGAAAAAGCTCCGGGTCATCAAAAGGTCGACAGGGTCGCCTGAATGGATGACGAGCGGATGACAGATGAAATTTAACGACAGTTTGTCGCCAAGGCCGGGCGCCACGGTGCGACTTGGGTAGAATGCTGGCCTTTGCCACTGCTCACACCGAGGTTGCGTGATGTCCTTGCAAGTGCTCTGGGGGTTCCTGGCCGCCCATCCCACCAAGCTGATCAACCTGCTGGCGTTGCTGCTGACCTGCCCGGGCGGTTTGCTGCTGCACAGTGCGCGGCGGCGCGAGGCCGAAACCCGCGAGTACATGGCAGTAGACGACGGGGTAGTGGACGCTTTCGACCTTCGGGTGCCGAAATACTTCTACATTCTGGGCTTTTCGTGCCTGGCGATGGCGCTGCTGCTGTCCTGGTTCAGCACCTGGATCTGAGCACCATCGGGGCTGCAACGCAGCCCCAAACCTGATCAGGCTACAGGTGCCTGCTGCCTGACCTGATACTGGTTGCGCACCGGCGTCGCATACTGCAACACCAGGTACGGCCGCTGCTCTTGCGGGCAGGCATCCAGGCGCCGTTGCCATTCTTCCTTGGCCTTGGCCAGCTCATCCGCCGGGAACACCTTCTCGGCGCTTGGCACTTGCAGGGCTTCGTCCTTGCCTTCCCACATCGCATACGCCAGGTAATGCACCGGGAACAGTCGGTAGCCCCCCAGAATCTGCCGGTCAATCTCTGCCGCCAGCTGTTTTGTGTCTTCGTGGTACTCGGTTACCGGCGGCGCGAAGTTGATGTGGACTCGGCCCTTGTAGCCGGTAATGCCTTTGGCAATGCTGTTGTCATCTTCGCCCGGCGCCTTCTTGTAGGTGCCGGTAGTGGCGCGGATGTACAGCTCGCGGGCCTTGGCTTGGTCGCACGGGTCGTATTCGTAGCTGATCGACACCGGGGTCAGGTTCAGGCTCTGGATCACTGCACCGAACGGTTCGTCCTTGCGGCTCATGTGGAACATCTTGAGGATCGCCGAGTCGGTACGGTCGTCACCGTCCTTGGCCCGGCCTTCGGCCTGGGCGATCCAGATCGAGGTGGCATCGTTGCGGATCGAGTGGTTGATGTAAGCCGACAGCAGTTGGTAAGCAGCCAGTTTTTCGCGCCGCCCGCTGATCGAACGGTGCACGATGAAGCTCTTGTTCAGGCGCATCATGTCGCTGACAAAGGGCTTTTGCAGCAAATTGTCGCCAATGGCGATGCGCGGCGTGGGCAGGCCGGCGTGGTACACCGCATAGTTGACGAAGGCCGGGTCCATGACGATGTCACGGTGGTTGGCCAGGAACAGGTAGGCGGTGCCGGCCTTGAGCTGTTCCACTCCCGAGTAGGTGACGCCGTCGGTGGCGCGATCGATGGTCTGGTCGACGTAGTACTCGACTTTGTCCTGCAAGGTCGAGACACAGGTAACACCGGCGAATTCCTTGCGCAGGCGGCGTGCGATCAAGGGCTTGAGCAACCAGCCGAGAGCGCCGGCCGCCCGTGGAAAGCGGAAGTGGGTGAGGATATCGAGGAATGCCGGGTCGCTGAGCAGGCGTGCCAGAACGGCAGGGACCTCAGCGTCGTCGTACGGTCGGATGGCATCGAATTCGCCCATCATGCTCTCTTGTTGGAAACGGCTAGGGTAATAAGGTAGGGACGGGCTCCGAAAAACGGCTCGGACGCACACAGACCCTGTAAACAGACCGGCAATTATACGCATAAGTCACTGCGGAGGCCGCGATGCTGGAAACCGACTTCTATGATTGCCCTTATTGTGGCGAACGTGTGGAAACTACCGTCGATCTGTCTGCGGGCGACCAGGTTTATACCGAGGATTGCCAGGTGTGCTGCCAGCCTGTGGTGTGCATTCTGCAGGTGCATGGTGACGAATGGATGCTTGAAGTCCGCCGCGAGGACGACACCTGATGCAGCGTATCTACGAACCGGAAAGCCTGCTCGAGGCGCAAATGCTGGCAGGCATGCTTGCCAGCGAGGGGATCGATGTACACGTGGTCGGCCGTGACCTGGTCGGTGCCGCTGGCGAGCTGCCCTTGCAGGGCCTGCTGGGGCTCGTCGTGGCTGATGAGCAGGCCGAATGCGCACGGCAGCTGATCGATGCGTACAATGATGCCCAGCCACTGGTTGGCGACGAACCGGAGAATGTCCCCGGTACCTTGATCTGCTAGGTTCTGAATTCGCCCATGTGTGGACGTTATGCCCTGTTTCGCTGGCCCCAGGCCCTTGCCAGTCTGCCGGGCTTTCCCGTCGGCCAGCCGGCCCAATGGAATATATCGCCTGGGGCGTCGGTGCTGATCCAGCGTCAGCTTGACGGCCAGCAGCAACTGGCCAAGGCGCGCTGGGGGTTGACCCCGGCCTGGCTCACCGACCTGTCCCGCACCCCTGCCCATGCCCGCGCCGAAACGCTGGCCGAACAACCGATGTTTCGCGATGCATTTCGTCAGCGTCGCTGCCTGATGCCGGCCAACGGCTTTTACGAATGGCGTGGCAGCGTGCGCAAACGCCCGTACTGGTTGACCCCGGGGGAGGGCGCGTCGCTGTACTTTGCGGCGGTATGGGAGGCCTATCCGGTGCAGGACCAGGTATGGCTGAGTTGCGCGGTGGTGACCCAGGCGGCCATGAATCAGCGTCGGCCGCTCATCCTCGACGAAGCGGGGCAGGCGGCCTGGCTTGACCCGGACACGCCGATTACCCGCTTGCACGAGCTGCTGGCCAGCCCACCGGCGACGCTGCGTGAGCGGGCCTTGGCCAATTTCGTCAATGACCCGAAGCTGGATGCGCCGGAGTGTCTTACCCCTGCTTGATGGGGGGCTGTGTCGGCCCTTTCGCGGGCAAGCCCGCTCCTACAATGATCGTGTTACCCCTGCTATAGGAGCGGGCAAGCCTGCTCATACCCACGGTCGTGTTACCCCTGTAGGAGCGGGCTTGCCCGCGAAGAGGCCGGATCAGGCGACGAAAATCTTCCCTGCGGCTATGGCAGCCACTGGCGACTCGGCCTAGGATACGGCGCATGTGGATAGGGAGTGTTTTCATGCGTAAGTCTTTTGTCGTCAGCCTGCTGAGCGCTGGCATTCTGTTGGCCGGCTGCCAGGCTGTGAATACCACCAGCGGCGGTGCTGTTGGCGTCGAGCGCCAGCAGTACATGTTCAGCATGCTCTCGACCGATGAGGTCAACCAGATGTACGCGCAGTCGTATCAGCAGACCCTGGGTGAAGCATCGAGCAAGGGTGTGCTCGACAAGTCCAGCGCCGATGCCAAGCGTGTGCAGGCAATTGCCAGCCGCCTGATCGCCCAGGCGCCCAAATTCCGCCCGGATGCCGCGCAGTGGGACTGGGAAGTCAACGTGATCAAGAGTGACGAACTGAACGCCAACTGCGGCCCGGGCGGCAAGATCATCGTCTACACCGGGCTGATCGATCAGCTCAAACTCACCGATGCGGAAATTGCCGCAGTGGTGGGGCACGAGATTGCCCACGCCTTGCGCGAGCATAGCCGCGAGGCCATGTCCAAGGCATACGGTGTGGAAATGGCTCGCCAGGGCGCCGGTGCCATCTTTGGCCTCGGCCAGAGCAGCATGGCCATGGCCGACACGGTGGTGAACTACGCCATGACCTTGCCCAACAGCCGGGCCAACGAAAACGAAGCCGACCTGATTGGCCTGGAGCTGTCGGCCCGTGCCGGCTACGACCCGAATGCCGCGATCACCCTGTGGAACAAGATGAGCAAGGCTTCCGAAGGTGCACCGCCTGAGTTCATGAGTACTCACCCGGCGTCCGCGAGCCGCATTGCTTCGCTGCAGGCGGCGATTCCGAAGGTGATGCCGCTGTATCAGGCTGCAGCCAAGCCGTAAATGCCTGAATCCAGGGGCTGCATGGCAGCCCCTGATGTGCCCTTTACCCAATCCAGCCACTGGCCTTCATTGCCGAATAGACGGCCACGATCGCCAGTACGAAGAACGCCGTTGCCGCCAGGCGGCGAATCAGCGTCAACGGCAGTTTGTCAGCCGCGAAGTTACCCGCCAGTACCACCGGCACGTTGGCAATCAGCATACCCAGGGTAGTGCCGATAATGACCATGATCAGGTGCGGATACTGCGCCGCCAGCATCACGGTAGCGACCTGGGTCTTGTCACCGATTTCGGCCAGGAAGAACGCAATCAGTGTCGTCAGGAATGGCCCGAAACGGCGAGCCGGGTTCTCGTCGTCATCCATCTTGTCCGGTACCAGCGTCCACAGTGCGGTGGCCGTAAAGCTCGCAGCCAGGATCCAGTGCAGGGCCGAATCGCTGAAGAAGCTGCCGACCCACGCCCCCACGGCACCGGCTGCGGCATGGTTGGCCAAGGTGGCGGCGATGATGCCGGCGATGATCGGCCAGGGTTTGCGGAAGCGGGCAGCGAGAATGAGTGCGAGCAGTTGCGTCTTGTCGCCGATCTCGGCCAAGGCAACGATAGCGGTGGGGACCAACAGTGATTCCAGCATCAGGATTCCTACGGGGGCGGGTCGACACGGCTATGACACGTACAGCCTCCCCGCCCCGGGTAAGGTGTGCGTGTCATAGGTCTTGTCAAACCCTCGATCCGTCTATGCGGATCTCGCCATGCAGGCGTGCATGGTGGGTCGCACGCGCCATGGTCTGTGGACCAAGTATGTTGACGCGTACCGGGCGAGCTGGGTGCTCGCGGGAGACTACTCCCCTAGGACGGTGCGGATTCTGCCTAGGCAAAACGCTTTCGGCAAGCGCTGTTTTTTATCCGCGAGTTGCCTGGTAGATGCGGAAACCGTCGGCCTCGTCACGTACCTGGCAGTTGCCCAATGCCCCTTCGATCAGTGGCTGGTAGCGCAGGAAACTGTTGGCGACCAAGCGCATTTCGCCACCTTTTCGCAGATGAACGGCCGATTTTTTCAGCAAGTTTTCCGAAGCCTGATAGTTGGTATGAACGCCGGTGTGGAATGGCGGGTTGCTCAGGATAAGGCTCAGTTCGGTAGGGGCGGCGTCGATGCCATCGCCGCTGATCACTTCGCCTTCCAGGCCGTTCGCAGCCAGTGTCAGGCGGCTGGCGGCCACGGCGAAGGCATCCACGTCCAGCAAGGTCACCCGGCTTTGTGGGTAACGGCGTTTGAGCGTGGCACCCAGTACCCCGGCACCGCAGCCAAAGTCCAGCATGTGGCCACCGGGCAGTCCGTCAAGATGCTTCAGGAGCAGGGCCGTACCTCGGTCGAGTCGGCCATGGCTGAATACCCCAGGCAGGCTGACCACCTGCAACGGGCCGTCTTCGAGGGCCAGCTCGAAGCGCTCGGCCAGGCTTTCCAGCGATTTTGCCTGCGGTGCCTGGTCGATGGTCACTTGCCACAGCTGGCAGTGCCGGGCGCTGTCGAGTTTGCGTGGCTTGCCAAAGGCCTGCAGCTGCTTGGCCGCGCCCTCGATGCCACCGCGCTTCTCGCCGACCAGGTACAGCTCGCGGCCAGCCAGGCGCGATGCCAGGGCGTTGAGCAGATAGGCGGCCAGCTCGCGGGATTTGGGCAGAAACAGCACGGCGCTGTCGAATGCTGCTTCAGGGGCCTCGACGCCGTAATGGCTGCGGCCTGCGAAGCGGCTTTCGAGCATGGCCTGATCGCCGGCATGCCAGGTCCAGGCCTGGGCCTTAGGCAACTGGCCGAGCAGGTCGTCGGCGGGGGCGCCGGCAATCAGCAGCGGCCCCTGAAACAGCTCTGCCTGACGGAGCAACACTTCACTGCGCGGGTCCATGGACGACGTCTCCTGGAAAAAAGTGGCGCAGTGTAGCAGAGGCGGGCGCCTGGCTCAGCTGACCACGCGGCGTGGCTGCCCGGCGAAGAAGGCCTGGGCGTTCTCGCTGAGCTGGCCGACGATGCGCTGGCGCGACTCCACGGCACCCCAGGCGCTGTGCGGGGTGATGATCAGGCGCGGGATGCCGGGCTCCAGCAGCGGGTTGCCGTTGACCGGCGGCTCCACGCTCAGCACGTCGGTCGCCGCGCCGCCCAGGTGACCACCGCGCAGGGCATCGGCCAACGCCTGTTCGTCGATCAGGCCGCCACGGGCGGTGTTGACCACCAGCGCGTTGGGCTTGAGCAGGGCCAGTTCGCGGGCACCGAGCATATGCCGGGTGTGCTCGTTCAGTGGGCAGTGCAGGGTCAGGGCATCGACTTGCGGCAGCAACTCGTCCAGCGGCAGCCGGTCGGCGCGCTCCGGGCGGCCAGGGATCTGCCCGCTCAGTACACGCATACCGAAGGCTTCGGCCAGCCTCGCCACTGCGCCGCCCAGTTCGCCGTGGCCGAGCAGGCCGAGGGTTTTGCCCTCCAGTTCGACGATAGGAAAGTCCAGCAGGCAGAACTGGCTGGCCTTGGCCCACTGGCCATCGGCCACCGCCTGGTTGTAGTCGCACAGCCGAGTGGCCAGGGCCAACAGCAGGGCCAGGGTATGCTGGGCGACAGACGGCGTGCCGTAGCCCTGGCAGTTGCACACGGTGATGCCCTGGGCGCGAGCGGCGGCCAGGTCGACATTGTTGGTGCCGGTGGCGGCCACCAGGATCAGCTTCAGTTGCGGGTTGGCGGCCAGGGTTGCGGCGTCGAGCATGACCTTGTTGCTGACCACTGCCACGGCGCCCTGCAAGCGTTCCGCGACCTGTTCCGGGCGGGTGGCGGCGAACAGTTCGAACTGGTCGAACTGCTGCTTCAGGGGCGAAAGGTCGAGGTCGCCAAGGTCCAGGGACTGGTGATCGAGAAACACGGCGCGACGCGGGCTGGGCATGAAGATCTCCGGTGGCAGGGAGGGATAAGGGCATAGTGGCCATTTGCGGGCATGCCCGCGCCCACAAGGTCACCACAACCCTTGCAGGAGCGGGCTTGCCGGCGAAGAGGCCCTCGGCTTCGGCGCAAACCTGAAGCCGCCGCCGCAGTGTCTAGCTCAACCTTGCTGCCCGTCAACGCCCGCCACTCATACCTCTGCCGCGCAAATCATTCCTTCGGCTGATTTGGCCGTCACATTGGCGAACTACAGTAAACCCAGACTTGTCCGGCCCGCTTTTCAGAAAAGGGATCCCCATGTTGCAGACACGCATCATCAAGCCCGCCGAGGGCGCCTATGCCTATCCATTGCTGATCAAGCGCCTGCTGATGTCCGGCAGCCGCTATGAAAAGACCCGCGAAATCGTCTACCGCGACCAGATGCGGCTGACGTATCCACAGCTCAACGAGCGCATTGCCCGCCTGGCCAATGTGCTGACCGAGGCCGGGGTCAAGGCCGGTGACACCGTGGCGGTGATGGACTGGGACAGCCATCGCTACCTGGAATGCATGTTCGCCATCCCGATGATCGGCGCTGTGGTGCACACCATCAATGTGCGCCTGTCGCCCGAACAGATCCTCTACACCATGAACCATGCCGAAGACCGCGTGGTGCTGGTCAACAGCGACTTCGTCGGCCTGTACCAGGCCATCGCCGGGCAGCTGACCACTGTCGACAAGACCCTGCTGCTGACCGATGGCCCGTACAAGACTGCCGAACTGCCCGGTCTGGTCGGCGAGTATGAGCAGCTGCTGGCTGCTGCCAGCCCGCGCTACGACTTCCCGGATTTCGACGAGAACTCGGTGGCCACTACCTTCTACACCACTGGCACCACCGGTAACCCCAAGGGCGTGTATTTCAGTCACCGCCAGCTGGTGCTGCACACCCTGGCCGAGGCCTCGGTCACCGGCAGTATCGACAGCGTGCGCCTGCTGGGCAGCAACGACGTTTACATGCCCATCACCCCGATGTTCCACGTGCATGCCTGGGGCATCCCCTACGCTGCCACCATGCTCGGCATGAAGCAGGTGTACCCAGGGCGCTACGAGCCGGACATGCTGGTCAAGCTTTGGCGTGAAGAGAAGGTCACCTTCTCCCACTGCGTACCGACCATCCTGCAGATGCTGCTCAACTGCCCGAACGCCCAGGGGCAGGACTTCGGCGGCTGGAAGATCATCATCGGCGGCAGCTCGCTCAACCGTTCGCTGTACCAGGCCGCCCTGGCGCGCGGCATCCAGCTGACCGCCGCGTATGGCATGTCGGAAACCTGCCCGCTGATCTCCGCGGCACACCTGAACGATGAACTGCAGGCCGGCAGCGAGGATGAGCGCGTCACTTACCGTATCAAGGCCGGTGTGCCGGTGCCGTTGGTCGAAGCGGCCATCGTCGACGGCGAAGGCAACTTCCTGCCCGCCGATGGTGAAACCCAGGGCGAGCTGGTACTGCGTGCGCCGTGGCTGACCATGGGCTACTTCAAGGAACCGGAGAAGAGCGAGGAGCTGTGGCAGGGCGGCTGGCTGCACACCGGTGACGTCGCCACCCTCGACGGCATGGGCTACATCGACATCCGCGACCGCATCAAGGATGTGATCAAGACCGGTGGCGAGTGGGTTTCCTCGCTCGACCTGGAAGACCTGATCAGTCGCCACCCGGCCGTGCGCGAAGTGGCGGTGGTGGGGGTGGCCGACCCGCAGTGGGGTGAGCGCCCGTTTGCCCTGCTGGTGGCACGTGACGGCCACGATATCGACGCCAAGGCGCTGAAGGAACACCTCAAGCCATTCGTCGAGCAAGGTCATATCAACAAGTGGGCGATTCCAAGCCAGATCGCCCTTGTTACTGAAATTCCCAAGACCAGTGTCGGCAAGCTCGACAAGAAACGCATTCGCCAGGACATCGTCCAGTGGCAGGCCAGCAACAGCGCGTTCCTTTCCACGTTGTAACCCTTGTGCGGGTCGCGCACGTCAGAGCGTGACCCGCATGCTAGAGAGCCCGCCGCCTTGCCAAACGACAGAAATGCGCCATCCTTGAGCACTACCAGCCCGCAACCGAAGCAAAACTGCAGCGAGTTGGTGGCATGGAGCGCAAATCACACTTTAGAGGGATCAAGCGCCTGTGCCTGCTGGCTATAGTCGGGGCCAGGGGATTTTCAGGAATGGGGGAGGGCGACATGCGCAAGCTGTGTCGCCGCAGGTGCAAGCCTGCAATCCGGTCGCTCGGGCCGTTCTTGAAAGGACTCACTGCCATAACAAAAAAGTACATGGAGTAGCGTCGATGAAATCTGCAAACCTGTTCTGGCGCCGGGCCAAGCTGCCCTTGGCCGTCAGCCTTGCTTCCACGCTCGCAAGTCCTGCTTTCGCTGTCAGTTTCAACATTGGTGAAATCGAAGGCCAGTTCGACTCGTCGCTCTCCATCGGCGCCAGCTGGTCGACGGCCAACCCCAACAAGAACCTGATAGGGGTGAACAACGGCGGCAAGGGCCTGTCACAGACATCCGACGATGGCCACCTGAACTTCAAGAAGGGCGAAACTTTCTCCAAGATCTTCAAGGGCATTCATGACCTGGAGCTCAAGTACGGCGACACCGGTGTGTTCGTGCGCGGCAAGTACTGGTACGACTTCGAACTGAAGGACGAAAACCGCGAGTTCAAGGACATCAGCGACTCCAACCGCAAGGAAGGCGCCAAGTCGTCCGGGGCCGAGCTGCTCGACGCCTTTGTCTACCACAACTACTCCATCGGTGATCAGCCTGGCTCGGTGCGTTTTGGCAAGCAGGTAGTGAGCTGGGGCGAAAGTACCTTCATCGGCGGCGGCATCAACTCGATCAACCCCATCGACGTGTCGGCGTTCCGCCGTCCCGGGGCCGAGATCAAGGAAGGCCTGATTCCGGTCAACATGTTCTACATCTCGCAGAGCCTGACCGACAACCTGTCGGCCGAGGCCTTCTACCAGCTCGAATGGGACCAGACGGTCGTCGACAACTGCGGCACCTTCTTCTCCCAGCCGGACATCATCGCCGACGGCTGTACCGACAACTTGCGCGTGCTCAATAGCAGCCGCACGGTGCCGGGCGCTGCGCAGCAGTTCCTCGCCACGCGGGGCGTGGACATCAACGAAGAGGGTGTGATGGTGCGCCGTGGTGCCGACCGCGATGCGCGTGACAGTGGCCAGTTCGGTGTGGCCATGCGCTATATGTTCGAGCCGTTGGACACGGAGTTCGGCGCCTACTTCATGAATTACCATAGCCGTGCACCCATCTTCAGTGCCACAGGGGCCCCGCCGTCCGTGTTCGCCGGGCTGAGCGCCCTGCCTGCGCAGCTGCGCGCATTGGCGCCTCTGATCGTGGCGGGTAATTCCGAGTACTTTGTGGAATACCCCGAGGACATCCGCCTTTATGGCTTGAGTTTCTCCACCACGTTACCCACTGGCACCGCCTGGAGCGGCGAAGTCAGCTACCGCCCCAATGCGCCAGTGCAGCTCAATACCACGGATATCCTGTTCGCCGGTGTCCGTCCAATTGGCGGCGCGTTGAGCAACGCATCGTTGCTGACCGGTACGCCGGGGCAAGACCTGCATGGGTATCGCCGTAAGGAGATCACCCAGTTCCAGACCACCCTGACCCATTTCTTCGACCAGGTGATGGGTGCCAGCCGGATGACTGTAGTCGGTGAAGTGGGTGTTACCCATGTCGGCGGCCTGGAGAATGCCCACGATACCCGCTACGGTCGCGACCCGGTGTTCGGCCCAGGTCCGTTGCCATCCACCGGTGGCGCCGATACCTGCCAGGCGCTCAATGGCAGCACCATCGCCGGCGCCGGTGCGGGGGCGTCCACCGCCAACCTGAACCGCAAATGCGAGAACGACGGCTACACCACCAGCACTTCCTGGGGTTACCGCGGCCGTGTCATCTGGGACTACAACGACGTATTCGCGGGTATCAACCTGAAGCCGAGCGTGGCCTGGTCGCATGACGTGTCCGGTTATTCGCCTGGCCCTGGCGCCAACTTCGAGGAAGGCCGCAAGGCTGTCAGCCTGGGCCTGGACGCCGAGTACCAGAACACCTATACGGCGAGCCTGTCGTACACCAACTTCTTCGACGGCAAGTACAGCACCGTGGATGACCGCGACTTCGTCGCCCTCAGCTTCGGCGTGAACTTCTAAGCATACAGATCCAGGACGACACGACATGAACAAGACCAGAAGTCTGCTGCAAGCCGGTGTGCTGGGCCTGTCCCTGCTGGCGACCAGCGTCATGGCTGCGGTATCCGCCGACGAGGCGGCCAAGCTGGGCAGCACCCTGACCCCGATGGGTGCCGAGAAGGCCGGCAACGCCGACGGCTCCATCGGCCCGTGGGAGCCGCTGTCGAAGACCGCAGGCAGCGTCGACGGCAAGGGCTTCCTGTCCGACCCGTACGGCAGTGAAAAACCGCTGTTCACCATCACTGCGCAGAATGCCGACCAGTACAAGGACAAACTCTCGCCCGGCCAGTTGGCCATGTTCAAACGCTACCCGAACACCTACAAGATCCCGGTGTTCAAGACCCATCGCGGCGCAACCGTCCCGGCCGATGTGTTCGCTGCCATCAAGGAAAACGCCACCAAAACCACCCTGGTGGAAGGCGGCAACGGCCTGAGCAACTTCCGCACGGCGGTGCCGTTCCCGATCCCGAAAAGCGGCCTTGAGGTGATCTGGAACCACATCACCCGCTACCGCGGCGGCAGTGTCAGCCGCCTGGTGACCCAGGCCACGCCGCAGCAGAATGGCTCGTTCAACCCCGTATACTTCTCCGACCAGTTCGTCTTCCGCGACAAGATGAAGGACTACGACCCGAACAACCCAGGCAACATCCTGTTCTACTTCAAGCAGGAAGTTACTGCGCCTGCGCGCCTGGCCGGGACTGTGCTGCTGGTGCACGAAACCCTCGACCAGGTGAAGGAGCCGCGCAAGGCGTGGATCTACAACGCCGGCCAACGCCGTGTGCGCCAGGCACCGCAAGTGTCGTATGACGGCCCAGGTACCGCCGCCGACGGCCTGCGTACGTCGGACAACCTGGACATGTTCAACGGTGCACCGGACCGTTATGACTGGAAGCTGGAAGGCAAGAAGGAACTGTACATCGCCTCCAACGCCTTCAAGCTGGATGACCCCAAGCTGAAGTACGCCGACATCATCAAGGCCGGGCACATCAACCAGGATCTGGCCCGTTACGAGCTGCGCCGCGTCTGGCACGTAGTTGCAACCCTCAAGCCAGGCCAGCGGCACATCTACGCCAAGCGTGATTTCTACATCGACGAGGACACCTGGCAGGCTGCGGTGATCGACCAGTACGACGGCCGTGGCCAACTGTGGCGCGTGTCCGAGGCCCATGCTCAGCCTTATTACAACGTGGAAGTGCCTTGGTACACCCTGGAAGCCATCTACGACCTGCAGTCCGGTCGTTACCTGGCCCTTGGGATGAAGAACGAAGAGAAACGTGCCTACGACTTCGGCTTCAGTGCCAGCAAGGCCGATTTCCAGCCCGCAGCGCTGCGTCAGTCGGGTATTCGCTAAGCTGAAATCACTGAACGCCGTGTGATCCCCAGAACGCCCCGGCTCGCCGGGGCGTTTCTATTTCCTGAACCGGCCTCTTCGCGGGTGAACCCGTTCCTACAGGTTCCGCGGTAGGAGCGGGTTCACCCGCGAAGAGGCCGGGCAAGGCAATAAACCTCCTGAATACCTCTCCAAACCCCTGCCCCAGCCCCCTGTCCATCAGCCATGTTGCTTTTTGTCGCAGTCTTTTCCGCGCCTATTGCGCCCATCATCTTCAAATGCGCAGCGTTAACGGCTAGTCTCGCAAACATCCATACCGCCGTTGTCTTCCAACCAGAACGAGCCGGCCATGACAGATCTGTCCCGTACCCATGGATTCGCAAGTCAGGCCCTTGGCCTGCGGGACGGGCGTTTCTTCCGGCCACCGCTGCCGGACGGCCATGTGCCGCGCCTGCGTTTGTGCCAGCGGCTGGAAGCCGGTTTGGGCGGGCGGCTGCTGCTGGTCAATGCGCCGGCGGGTTTCGGCAAAAGCTCCCTGGCCATCGAGTTTTGCGAAACACTGCCCGAGCACTGGCGCAGCCTGTGGCTTGGCCTGAGCCAGCGGGACGCTGACCCTGGCCGCTTCCTTGAGCGCTTGCTTGAAGGCCTGCAGCAATACTGCCCGGCACTGGGCGGCCAGGCCATGGGCCTGCTGAAAATGCGCCAGCGCCACCAGCCGTTTGCCTTTGAAGAGTGGCTTGACGGCCTGCTCGACGAGCTGGCGCTGTACCTGCAGGCTGATACGCCGCTGCTGCTGGTGCTGGACGACTATCACCTGGCCCAGGGGCCGGTGCTCGACCGTTGCCTGCAGTTCTTCCTCAATCACCTGCCCCCCGGGCTGGTGTTGCTGGTGACCAGCCGCCAGCGGCCAGACTGGCACCTGGCGCGCCTGCGCCTGTCCCGGCAGTTGGTCGAGCTTAACGAACAGGACCTGCGCCTCACCGCGGATGAGTCGCTGGCGGTGATCGGTCGCCAGCCTACCGGCCTGCGCGGCCAGGCACTGGACAACCTGATCCAGCGCAGCGACGGCTGGGTGGCCGGGTTGCGTTTCTGGCAACTGGCGGCCAGCGACAGCGCCGACGAGCAAGCCTTGCCCCAGGCGCTGCATGGTGGCGAGGGCCTGATCCGCGACTACCTGCTTGAAGAAGTCATCGACAGGCTACCTGCGGACGTGCAGGCCTTCCTGGACGAAACCGCCTGCCAGGAGCGTTTCTGCGCTCCGCTTTGCGATGCGATGCGTGGCCGCCACGACAGCGCCGCCGTCCTGAGCTTCCTGCAGGCGCATCAGGTGTTCCTTGTGCCGCTGGACGAGCATGGCCACTGGTTCCGCTATCACCATTTGTTCTCCGACCTGCTGCGCAGCCGCCAGGCGAGCGAATCGCAGGTCGCTCTGCATTTGCGGGCCTGCCGCTGGTTTGAAGCTCAAGACCTGCTGGACGAGGCGGTGGAGCAGGCTTTGCGTGCCGGCCACCTCGATGTTGCCGCCGACCTGGTGCAAAGTCTGTCCGAGGAGCAACTGCTGGCCGAGCAGAATGTCGGCATGTTGCTGCGCTGGAAGATGGACCTGCCCGACAGTCTGTTGATCAGCACGCCGCGGCTGATCGTGCTGTACAGCTGGGCGTTGGGGCTGGCTTGCCAGCTGGATGCTGCCGAGGAACTGGCTGGCTACCTCAGTCGCTTTCTGCCCGCGCCTTCGGCGACCGCACAAAAGTCGATGCTGGCCCAATGGCTGGCACTCAGTGGGGTCATTGCCCGTGGCCGTGGCGACCGCGAGCGCACCCTGGCCTATTGCGGCGAAGCGCTGCAGAGCCTGCCGAGCAAGCGCTATGGCCAGCGGCTGGTGTGTTTGTCGACGCTGTCCAACCTGGCCATTGCCGATGGTGACTTCTGGCGGGCCCGAGGCTGGAACCGCGAGGCCCTGGAGCTGGCCCAGCGGGTCGGCAACCCCTTGTTCGAGGCGCTGGCGCATTACGATCGGGCGCGGGTGCTGCATGCCCGTGGCGAGGTGCTACGTGCGCTGGACGAAGTGCGCCAAGGGCTGCAACGTCTGCAAGGGCTTTCGGCGCAGCGGCTGTATGCCGTGCGTGCGCGGCTGACGCTTTACGAAGGTTACCTGCTGGTCTCGCGTCTGCAGCCGGCGCAGGGCCGCGCGCGTTTGCGCGCGGGGCTGGGCGAGGCGCGAGCGTGCCGGGACATCAGTGTGCTCATCGGTCATTGCGTGATTGCCACGCTCGATGGCCGGGAAGGTCACTTTGCCGAGGCCTTTGCCGAACTGGCCGAGGCAGAGCGCTTGATGCACATCTGGGATGTGCCCCCGGTCTACTACCTGGCCATGATTACCCTGGTCAAATGCGAACTGTGGCTGGCCCAGGGGCGTACCGATCTGGCGGAGTCCTGGCTGCAGCGCCTGGGCCAGACCTATGGCGGCGAGCAGCCGGCGGCGGCACCGGAGTTCCATCCGCTGCTGCCGTTGCACATTGCGTTGCAGCAGGCAGCGCTCGATCGCATCCAGTTGCGTAGCGACGATGCCGTGCAACGCCTGGCATGCCTGGTAAAGCGCGGCCAGGACAGTGGCGGCATGATGCTCGCCGTCAGCGCCCTGAGCCAATGGCTTTCCCTGCTGTTGGACGAAGGCAAGGAAGGGCAGGCCGCGCAGTTGCTGCCAAGCTTGCTGGAAGCGGCGCATGGCGGTGTGATGCAGCCGATGCAGCCACTGCTGGAAAAACACCCGCAATGGCTTCATGAACAACTGCAGGCAGGTGCCGCTTGCCCGGTTCAGGCGGAACTGCTCAAGCACCTGCCGCCAGTGTCAATCGCCAGTACGGGCAACGGCGAAGCGCTGAGTGGCCGCGAAATGGCCGTGCTCGAACTGATTGCCCAAGGTTGCTCCAATCAGCAGATCAGCGAACGGCTGTTCATTTCCCTGCACACGGTGAAGACCCACGCCAGCCACATCAACAGCAAGTTGGGCGTGGAGCGGCGCACCCAGGCGGTGGCCAAGGCCAAATCCCTGGGGTTGCTGGCGTGATACTGGCCCTGTAGGTCATTGCTCGTTAAAGTGATGGCCTGACGCCATATTTTCTGGCCGACAATGCTCTACCCTCATCTTTCCCGACCAGCTGCCGATACAGCTATCGGTGGCATCGCCTCGCGCGATTTTTCAATCATTCCAAGGCAGGTCGTGTTGATGCTGCAGTACGGGCAAAAGAGCTTTCTGATCGTCGACGACTTTACCGACTTTCGTACGTCGACCCGTTCCATGTTGCGCGAGTTGGGCGTGCGCGACGTGGACACCGCTGACAGCGGCGAGCAGGCGCTGCGCATGTGCGCGCAGAAGCGCTATGACTTCATCCTGCAGGACTTCCATCTGGGTGATGGCAAGAAGAACGGGCAGCAGGTGCTTGAAGACCTGATCATCGACAAGCACATCAGCCATGAGTGCGTGTTCATCATGGTCACTGCCGAGAGCAGTCAGGCGATTGTTCTCAGCGCCATCGAGCACGAGCCCGATGCCTACCTGACCAAACCGTTCAACCGGGTTGGCCTGGCCCAGCGCGTCGAGAAACTGTTCCAGCGCAAGACGTTGCTGAAGCCGATCCTGCAGGCGCTGGACCGCAACCGTCCGGCCGAAGTACTGGCGGCCTGCGCCGAGCTGTGCAAGAAGGATCCGCGCCTGGCACCCTTGTGCTTGCGCTACCGGGCCGATGCCCTGCGCAACCTCAACCGTTTCGAGGAACTGGAAAAATTCCTCAAGGCCATCCTGGCCAGCCGTCCGCAGCCGTGGGTATATGCTGCATTGGGCGCACTGATGCACAAGCGTGGTCAGAATGCTCAGGCCCAGGGTGTATACGAGCAGGCGCTCAAGGCGTTCCCGATCATGCCAGGCCTTTACGATGGCATGGTCGAGGTGCTGGTGGCTCAGGGGGATACCCGGCGCGCGCAGAACTTGCTTGAAGAAGCCGTGCGCCTGTCGCCTTTGTCGGTGCGTCGGCAGTCGACGCTGGGCAAGCTGGCGCTGGAGAACGAAGACTTCGAGAGCGCATCGAAGGCGTTCCGTCATGCGGTGAACCAGGGGCAGAGTTCGCGCTACAAGGATGCCGAAAACAACCTTGGCCTGGTGCAGGCGTTGATGAGCAAGAATGCAGGCTTCGGCCTGGACGCCCGTACCCGGGTCGAGATCAACACCACGCTCAGCGAAGTGGCCAAGGAAAACCCCGAGGACCAAGGCTTGCAGGTGCGTGCGCGGATGATGAAGGCTGCCAGCCTGCAGCAGGCCGGCGACCCGGAAACGGCCGGCAAGTTGACAGAACAGGCGATTCAGCGCCTGGACAAGATGAACCAGTTCTTCTCGGTCGATTCGGCCCTGACTGTCGCTGCGCAATTGCAGGCGATGGGGCAGGAAGCCGCCGCCATCGGCGTGCTGAAGAACTGTGTGGAAAGTTATGGCGATGACCCCAAGGTCATGGAGAAAGTGGGCAAGCTGACGGATGACCCCAGCGTGCTCAACGCCATTACCGAAGCGGTCACCCTCAACCGGCAGGGTGTGCGCAGTTACCAGGGAGGGCAGCTTGGCGAGGCGTTGCAACTGTTCCGAAAGGCATTGGGTTTACAGCCGAAGAACATCAGCATCGCCCTCAACACCGCCCAGGCGCTGCTGCGCATCGGCGGTGACAACCCTCAGCCTGCGATCATGCAGGAGTGCCGCGACGCCTTGACCAGCGTGGCCGGGATCCCTGCCAGCGACAATCGCTATGACCGTTACCGCAAACTGCACATCCGAGTGTTCGGCGCATGAATCAAGACAATCAGGGGCTGGATTTTTCCACGGTGATCGCCTCCACCGTGCACGACCTCAAAAGTTCGTTGTCGGCGCTGATCCAGTCCCACAGCCAGTGGGTGGAACGCTTGCCCGAGGAACTGCGCGGCGGTGCTGAACAGGGGATCATGGAGCATGAATTTCGTCACCTCAACGGCATGCTGGTGCAGTTGCTGGGCTTGTACAAACTGGGTGTGAACCAGTTGCCGGTATGCCCGGATTACCATGAGCTGGATGATTTCATCGAAGCCCAGCTGGCGGCGCACGAGGAAGTACTCAAGCACAACGACATTCTCGCCACCTGGCGTATCGACACCGACAACCCGCTGGGTTTCTTCGACCGCGAACTGGTGGCCTCGGTGATCTCCAACGTCATCACCAACGCCACCCGCTTTGCCGGGCACGCCTTGCTGATCACCATCGAAGAGGCCGATAACCAGTTGGCCATTTGCGTCAATGATGACGGCCCGGGTTATCCAAAGCACATGCTTGAGCGCCAGGAGGAGTACATCCAGGGCATCGACTCGACCAGCGGCAGTACCGGCCTTGGGCTGTATTTTGCGGCGCGGATCGCCGCGTTGCATGAAAGCGGCGGGGTGCGCGGGCGGATCGAGATCTCCAACGGCGGGGCGCTTGGGGGTGGGTTGTTCAGGTTGTTTTTGCCTTGAGGTATTGGGTGCCTGGGCGATCGAGCGCCGCCCGCGCGGCGCTCGATCTCACAGGCGCCACTTCGCTCAAGACATGAACCTCGTGCACCCACCCCATTTTCCTGTCAGGCTCCCAGCAGAACCCAGCTTCACCTGCGAGAACACCATGACCCAAGCCCCGCCTGCTCTCATCCGCGAAACCTTCCCTGTCGGCCCCTTGCAGTGCAACTGCACGCTGATCGGCGACCCCCTGACCAAGAAAGCCATTGTCGTGGACCCGGGTGGTGATGTGGACAAGATTCTTGCCCGCCTGCAGGTCCACGGCCTGACGCTGGTGAGCATCATCCACACCCATGCGCACTTCGACCACTTCCTCGCCTCAGGCAAGCTCAAGGAGCTGACGGGTGCCACGCTGCACCTGCACAAGGACGACCAGGTGCTGTGGGACAACCTTGAGATGCAGTGCCAGATGTTCGGCGTACCCTACACGCCGGTACCGGCACCGGACCGCTGGCTGGGCGATGACGAAGAACTGGCCTGCGGCTGCGGTGTGGCGTTGCATACGCCAGGCCATACCCCGGGCTCGATGAGCTTCTGGTTCGCCGACGCCAAGTTGTTGATTGCCGGTGACACCCTGTTCCGCCGGGGTATTGGCCGCACCGATTTATGGGGTGGCGACCAGCGGGCAATCGTGCGTTCCATCAAGGAGCGGCTGTACCGGCTGGACGAAGAGGCCGTCGTGGTGACCGGCCACGGGCCCGACACCCGTTTGGGCGACGAGATGCGTGAAAACCCATTCGTGCGGGCCTGATGGCACATGAAGGCACTTTCATGGAATTTTTCGTTGCCGATGCGTTCCAAGGCTGGCATAGAACCCCTTGGGATCTGCCGCATTTATGAATTTCAGTAGGAGCTTGTCCATGTTCACCATGCGTCGTCTGATTATCGTCGCAACCGCCGCTGCACTGATGACCGGCTGCGCCGGTCAGAACCCTTACGACAACCAGGGTCAGGCGCAGGGCTCCACAGGGATGAGCAAGACCGCCAAGTACGGCGGTTTGGGCGCGCTGGCCGGTGCCATCGCGGGTGCCGCCATCGACCACAACAACCGTGGCAAGGGGGCCCTGATCGGTGCCGCAGCAGTGGGTGCTGCCGCTGCAGGTTACGGCTATTACGCCGACAAGCAGGAAGCCGAGCTGCGCGCACAGATGGCCAACACGGGTGTGGAAGTGCAGCGTCAGGGTGACCAGATCAAGCTGATCATGCCGGGCAACATCACCTTCGCCACCGACTCGGCCAACATCGCCCCAAGCTTCTACTCGCCACTGAACAACCTGGCTGGCTCGTTCAAGCAGTTCAACCAGAACACCATCGAAGTGGTCGGCTTCACCGACAGCACGGGCAGCCGCCAGCACAACATGGACCTGTCCCAGCGCCGTGCGCAGGCGGTCAGCACCTACCTGACTTCGCAGGGTGTGGATGCCTCGCGTATCTCTGTACGTGGCATGGGCCCGGACCAGCCGATCGCCAGCAACGCTGACGCCAATGGTCGTGCGCAGAACCGCCGTGTGGAAGTGAACCTGAAGCCGATTCCGGGTCAGCAGTATGAGCAGCAAGGTCAGGTTCAGCAGTATCCCTGATTGACCTTCCGGGCCGCTTTGCGGCTCTGTGGGGGCGGGCAGACCCGCTCCCACAAGGCTTGCAAAGAAGCCTCTGCTTTTAGCGCGCCACGCTGGCCTGAATCGCCGTCAGGGCAATGGTATGCACGATATCGTCAACCTGCGCCCCTCGCGGCAAGTCATTCACCGGCTTGCGCAAACCCTGCAGCATCGGCCCCAGGCTGACCCCGTCGGCACTGCGCTGTACCGCCTTGTGCGTGGTATTGCCGGTATTCAGGTCGGGGAACACGAACACCGTGGCGCGCCCGGCCACCGGGCTAGCCGGCGCCAGCTCTCGGGCGATGGCCGGGTTGGCCGCTGCGTCATACTGCAACGGCCCGTCGATCAGTAGCTCCTGCGCCGCGTCCTGTGCCAGGCGTGTCGCTTCGCGCACTTTCTCGACTTCTTCATCGCTGGCCGAATCGCTTGAATAACTGATCATCGCCACCCGTGGCGCGATGCCGAAGGCCTGCGCCGAGGCGGCACTCTGTTGGGCAATCTCCGCCAGTTCGGCAGCGCTTGGGTGCGGGTTCATCACGCAGTCGCCGTACACCAGCACCTGCTCGGGGAACAGCATGAAGAACACCGATGAGACCAGGCTCGAGCCGGGTGCGGTCTTGATCAGCTGCAGGGCCGGGCGGATGGTGTTGGCCGTGGAGTGCACCAGGCCCGAGACCAGGCCGTCCACTTCGTCCAGGGCCAGCATCATGGTGCCGATCACCACGGGGTCTTCCAGTTGTTGCTCGGCCATCGGTGCGTTGAGGTTCTTGCTTTTGCGCAACTCGACCATGGGTTCCACGTAGCGTCCGCGAATCAGTTCGGGGTCGAGAATCTCCAGCCCCGGCGGCAACGTGATGCCCTGGGCGCGGGCCACGGCGTCGACGTCTTCGGGTTTGGCCAGCAGCACGCAGCGAGCGATGCCGCGGGCCTGGCAGATGGCTGCAGCCTGCACCAGCAGTGGCTCGGCGCCTTCTGGCAGGACGATGCGCTTGTTGGCCTGCTGCGCACGCTGAATCAGCTGGTAGCGGAACACTGCCGGCGACAGGCGCAGTTCGCGCGGCGTGCCGCAGCGCTGGTGCAGCCAGGCCGCGTCGAGGTGGCTGGCGACGAAGTCGGTGATGAACTCGGCACGCTCGCGGTCGTCCACCGGGATTTCGCGGTTCAGCGAGTTGAGCTGGTTGGCGGTGTCGTACGAGCCGGTGCTGACCGAAAGGATCGGCAGGCCGGCCTGCAGGGCACCGCGGCACAGGCCGAGGATACGCACGTCAGGCTTGCTGTCGCTGGTCAGCAGCAAGCCGGCCAGGGGTACGCCATTGATCGCTGCCAGGCTGACAGCGAGGATGATGTCGTCGCGGTCGCCCGGGGTTACCACCAGGGTGCCCGAGGTCAGTAGCGGGACCGTGTTGGCCACCGTGCGTGCACAGATGATGATCTTGCTCATGCGCCGCTGCTCGTAATCGCCGGCATTGAGCACCTGGGCGCCGAGCAGCTCGGCCACATCGCGTGTCCGCGGCGCGTTCAGCTCGGGCTGGTAGGGGATGCAGCCAAGCAGGCGGAAGTCATTGCCACGCAGCAATGGCGAGTGCTCGCGCAGGCGGGTGGCGAAGTCCGCCATGCTCTCGTCGGTACGCACCTTGTTGAGGATCACCCCCAGTACTTTCGGGTCGCGTGGGCCGCCAAACAGTTGGGCCTGCAGTTCGACCCGGCCAGACAGCTCGCTGAGCACTTCGTTTTCCGGGGCCGATACCAGGATTACCTCGGCATCCAGGCTCTTGGCCAGGTGCAGGTTGACCCGCGCTGCGTAGCTGGCGTGGCGCGTAGGCACCATTCCCTCGACCACAACCACGTCATTGCCGACGCAGGCTTGCTGGTAGAGGCGGATGATTTCTTCAAGCAGCTCGTCCAGTTGGCCATCGCCGAGCATGCGCTCGACGTGGGCCAGGCTCAGTGGGACCGGTGGCTTGATGCCGTGAGTGCGGGCGACCAGTTCGGTGGAGCGCTCGGGGCCGGTGTCACCCGGGTGGGGCTGGGCGATAGGCTTGAAGAAGCCGACCTTCAGGCCGGCACGCTCCAAGGTGCGCACCAGGCCCAGGCTGATCGAAGTCAGGCCGACACCAAAGTCGGTCGGCGCAATGAAAAATGTCTGCATGCGTGCTTCTCGAAATAAGCGGTGCAAGAAATTAGCGGTCAAGGGTAGCGCTATCGGCCCCTTGTGCGCACCAGCCGCAAGCGAAAGGCTGGCCGATGTGTTGCGCACGTTGTGCCGGGTCGAGCACCCAGGGGCGTGCCTGCCACGGCGGCTGGTGGCGCAGGTGCTGGGTATGGCCGCACGAAAGTTCCGCCACCCAGTGGCCTTCTTCGTCCTGATGAAAGCCGTTGATCCGACTGATGGGCCGTTGCTCGTCTGCACCACGTTCGCAATCGGACGATGGCAAGGTTACACTTGTCCGCTCTACATTCTTTTGCAAAAGGTCTTGCCCCATGCTGATCGCCGCCAACAAGGCTGTCTCCATCGACTATACCCTGACCAACGACGCCGGGGAGACCATCGACAGCTCCGCCGGTGGCGCGCCGCTGGTTTACCTGCACGGTGCCGGCAATATCATCCCGGGCCTGGAAAAAGCCCTGGAAGGCAAGCAGGCTGGTGACGAGCTGAACGTTTCCATTGAACCTGAAGAGGCCTACGGCGAGTACCTGGCCGAACTGGTCAGCACCCTGAACCGTAGCCTGTTCGAAGGTGTCGACGAGCTGGAAGTGGGCATGCAGTTCCACGCTTCGGCGCCGGACGGCCAGATGCAGATCGTCACCATCCGCGACATCGACGGCGACGACGTCACCGTTGATGGCAACCACCCACTGGCCGGTCAGCGCCTGACCTTCCAGGTCAAGGTTGTGAACGTGCGTGACGCCAGCGACGAAGAAATCGCTCACCGTCACATCCACGGTGAAGGTGGCCATCACCACTGATTTTCTGCGCTAAGCTCAGAAAGTCGCCAGGCGCTCGGGCAAGCCGATTTGCCTTCCTACGGGAGGTGAACGGTTTGGACGAGCGCCTTTTTAGTGGGCGGAATTCGCCTGCACGGCAACCGGGAACCTGAGAGGGGATTTCATCATGAGTGCATTTCACGACCTGAAACTGGAAGCGCTGAACGGCGGAGAGCTGCCCCTCGCCCCCTTCAAGGGCCAAGTGGTGCTGGTGGTCAACGTTGCCTCCAAATGTGGCCTGACGCCGCAATACAAGGCCCTGGAAAACCTCTACCAGATCTACAAGGACAAGGGCTTCAATGTGCTTGGCCTGCCGTGCAACCAGTTTGCCGGGCAGGAACCGGGTAGCGAAAAGGAAATCCAGGACTTCTGCAGCCTCAACTACGGGGTCAGCTTCCCGCTGGGGGGCAAGCTGGAGGTCAACGGGCCGCAGCGCCATTCGTTGTACCGCCTGCTGGCAGGGGAGGGGGCCGAGTTCCCCGGTGACATTACCTGGAATTTCGAGAAGTTTCTGGTGGGCAAGGATGGCCGGGTGCTGGCGCGTTTCTCGCCGCGCACGGCACCGGATGACCCGGCGGTGGTGCAGGCCATCGAGAAAGCCCTGGCCTGAAGAGTGCCTGACGTGATGTTTTGGCACCTGTGAGATCGAGTGCCGCGCGGGCGGCGCTGGATCTCACAGGCGCTGCAAACATTGCGCAGAACGCCCAGCCGTAGCACCAGGTTGCCGGCATGCGCTGTTCAGATACCCCTCGAACTGTTCGACAATCGCCGGCCAGCCCTGGCGGCTGGCATGCTGTCGCGCATTCAGGCGCACCCTGCGCAAGGTCTCCACTTCTTCCAGCAACCAGCACGCTGCATCGACAAACGCTGCCTGGTCCCCCGGCATCGCCAGCGCGCCGCTGTGGCCATGGCGAATATGCTGCGCTGCGGCCGCCTCGTCATAAGCAACTACCGCCAACCCTGAGGCCATGGCTTCGAGCACCACATTGCCGAAGGTCTCGGTCAGGCTCGGGAACAGGAACAGGTCGCCGCTGGCATAGTGCTCGGCCAGTCGTTCACCGCGCTGGGCGCCGCAAAACACGGCGTCCGGTATCTCTTGTTCAAGCCTGGCGCGCTGAGGCCCGTCGCCGACCATGATCAGGCGCAGGCGCTTTTGTGGATACGTCTTGCGTAATGCCTCGAAGCAAGGCCGTAGCAAGCCAAGGTTCTTTTCCGCCGCCAGCCGCCCGACATGCAGTACGGCGATGTCCTCCGGGCCTAGCCCCCAGCTTTCGCGCAGGGCCCGGCTGCGCCGGGCCGGATTGAACAGGCAGGCATCGACCCCTCGGGCCAGCAACTCCAGGCGTTCGAAACCACGACGCTCCAGCTCCAGGCGCTGGCTGGCACTCGGCACCAAGGTGATTGCCGTGCGCCGATGGAACCAGCGCAAGTAGTGGGTGAGCAGGCGCGCCAGCAGGCCAAGGCCGTACTGGCCGGAATACTGCGGGAAGTTGGTGTGGAAGCCACTGACCACCGCCACCCCCAGGCGTCGGGCGGCGCGTAGTGCGCTGAGCCCCAGCGGCCCCTCGGTGGCGATGTACAGTACATCCGGGCGCTGCCGGCGCCAGTGGCGCAACAGCTTGTGCATCGACACCTCGCCCCACTGCAAACCCGGGTAGCCAGGCAGCGCCCAGCCGCGGCACAGCATCAGGTGCGGGTCGTTGTGCGCGTGCCCTTCGCCGGCCTGGCGCGGGCGCACCACCTCGACCTCATGGCCGCGTTGGCGCAACCCATCACTGAGGCGGCCAAGGGTGTTGGCCACGCCATTGATCTCGGGTGGGAAGGTTTCGCTGACCAGGGTAATGCGTAGGGCGGGTGTATTCATGACAAAAAGTTTCCGCCTGCCGGGTTGCGCTAATGTGACCGCCTTGTGACGTAAAGATGACGCCTGACTGCCGGCACTTTTGCCTTCATGAATATTTCCTCGCACAGCACTCAAGAAGGTGTCGCCGGCAGCCGATGAAGATGCATTCGACTACGTGATGCGCTCCAGGAGAGCGGTGATGTTCAACAACAAGCTCAAGCAAGAAATCCGGCAACTGCGCGAAGACCTGATGTCCATCGAACAGGTCAAGAGTAGTCTCGACAGCGAGATGTTGGTGCTGCAGCTCGACCCTCAGGGACGGATCGAGATGGTCAACGGCAATTTCGAGAGCGAGATGCTCTACCGTGCCGAACAATTGCTTGGACGCAATATCGAGGACATCGTCCCCGCCCACGTAAAGTCGCTGGACTTCTACCAGCGCATGAAAAGCGCGATCAGCCGTGGTGAACACCTGAACGGTGCGTTCCGTCTTCTGCGGGGCAATGGTCAGGAAGCCTGGCTGCGCTCGATCCTGCAGCCGGTGAAGAACAGCGAGGGGCGCATCAAGTACTTCACCCTGCATTCCAGCGACCTCACGCGAACCATCGAGACCTCACGCGAGCACGAAAGCCTGATCAAGGCCCTGATGCGCTCGACTGCGGTGATCGAGTTCGACCTCGACGGCATCATTCTCACTGCCAACGATCGTTTCCTGGCCACCGTCGGCTATCGCCTGGAGCAGATTCGCGGTAAGCACCACCGCATGTTCTGCGAACCGCAGGAGGTCAACTCGGCTGGCTACCAAGCGTTCTGGGAAAGGCTGCGCCGTGGCGAATATGTTGCCGAGCGCTTCAAGCGCATCGATGCCCATGGCCGGGTGATCTGGCTGGAGGCCTCGTACAACCCGATCTTCGATGCCCACGATGTGCTGTACAAGGTGGTCAAGTTCGCCACCGTGATCACCGACCAGGTCAACCAGGAGCTGGCAGTGGCCGAGGCGGCAGATGTCGCCTACAACACCTCGCTGGGTACCGATGTCAGTGCTCGCAAGGCCACCGAAGTGGTCACCCAGACTGTCACCGTGATGCGTGGACTGGAGGCTTCGATGCAAGAGGCCGCCGACGGCATCCAGGCGCTGGATACCCAGTCGCGGGTGATCGGTTCGATCATCAAGACCATCAGCGACATTGCCGGGCAGACCAACCTGCTGGCCCTTAACGCGGCCATCGAAGCTGCCCGCGCGGGCGAGCAAGGGCGGGGCTTTGCCGTCGTTGCCGACGAAGTGCGCCAACTGGCCTCCCGCACCAGCACCGCCACCGAAGAAATCGCCCGGGTGGTACAGCAGAACGAACAACTGGCGCAGGCGGCGGTGGCGATCATCGACACCAGCAAGCGCCAGGCCGAACAGGGGCTGGCGCTGGCGGATGAGACGGGCACCGTAATTGTCGAGATCCAGGACGGGGCGAAGCGGGTGGTGGATGTGGTGGGGCAGTTTTCCAGCCGGTTGGGGCAGTGAAACCCAGGCCAGGCACGCTCTGCTTTTTTTGGGGGAGCGGCCTTGTGTCGCGATAGGGCCGCAGAGCGGCTCCAGATTTCAGCGGCAATGCACAGATTGCTGGGGCCGCTTTGCGGCCCTATCGCGACACCAGGCCGCTCCCACAGGGGGCCGCGCAATTCATGTCAATCGCACGCGGTCCAGGACTCAGCTCCGCTCCCGCACCCAGAACAGCGTAGCCCCGGCCACCGCCGCCGGCATCATCAGCACGTTCACCCCTGGAATCATCAGTGCCAGGTAGGTGATGCCGCCAAAGCCCAGGCTCTGCCAGCGCTTCTGCCGCAGCCAGGCGAGCATGTCCTGCCAGCTCATCTTGTTGTTGTCCGCCGGGTAGTCGATGTACTGGATGGCCATCATCCACACGCCGAAGATCAGCCACAGCGGCGCAGCCACCACGTTGACCACCGGGATCAGCGACAGGACGAACAGGCCGATGGCGCGTGGCAGGAAGTAGCCCAGCTTGCGCATTTCGCGGCTGAAGGTGCGCGGTACCATGGCTGCCAGCTCGCCCCAGCTGAAGGCTGGGAAGGTGTCTTCGCCACGCACTACCACCTCGACCTTTTCCGCCAGAAAGCCGTTGAACGGCGCGGCAATGATATTGGCCACCAAGGTGAACGTGAAGAACACCATCAGCACCAGCAAGGCAACGAACAGCGGCCAGAGGATGTAGCTGAGGAAGCTCAGCCAGTCAGGCAGCGTGGGCATCAGGGCATCGAGCCACAGGCCGAACTGGTGGCCGGCGAAGTAGATCAGGCCACCGAACAGCAACAGGTTGACCGCCAGTGGCAGCAGCACGAACAACCGCAGGTTGGGGCTCAGCACCAGTTTCAGGCCTTCGCGCAAGTATTGGGGGCCAGAGAGGACAGGGGCTTGCATCTAGATACTCCGCAGAGAAGGAAAACGCGCTGACCTTACCGAGTTTGCCGCGCCGACGAAAGGCACGCAGTGGGCGGGAAACGGGATGTAACAAAAGCGCGCAGCGCGTGTTTATCGATGAAATCGCAGCATAGGCGATGCCTATGAGGTGGATTGTCTAAGGATATTTCCTTAATCTTTGCGACCTCGCTACAGTGCGCTCAACTTTTCGCTTTGCGGGCCTGCGCGTTTTAGCCTTCCCCAAGTGCTGCGTGGGTCCTTTTTAATTTCTTGGCTGGCGCAGCCGGTACACCGATGCCGGCCCTGCGGCCCGCTCGACAGGAGTTCGACATGTCTGAAGTACGTCATTCGCGCGTCATCATTCTCGGTTCCGGCCCAGCCGGTTACAGCGCTGCGGTGTATGCCGCCCGTGCCAACCTCAAGCCGCTGCTGATCACCGGTATGCAGGCGGGTGGCCAGCTGACCACCACCACCGAAGTCGACAACTGGCCGGGCGACCCCCACGGCCTGACCGGCCCGGCTCTGATGCAGCGTATGCAAGAGCACGCCGAGCGTTTTGAAACCGAAATCGTCTTCGACCACATCAACGCTGTCGACCTGGCCAACAAGCCGTTCACCCTGCAGGGTGACAGCGGCAAGTACACCTGTGATGCGCTGATCATTGCCACTGGCGCCAGCGCTCGCTACCTGGGCCTGCCGTCGGAAGAAACCTTCATGGGCAAGGGTGTTTCGGCCTGTGCCACCTGTGACGGTTTCTTCTACCGCAACAAGCCGGTCGCCGTGGTCGGTGGTGGTAACACTGCCGTGGAAGAGGCACTGTACCTGGCCAACATCGCCAGCAAAGTGACCCTGGTACACCGTCGTGAAACCTTCCGCGCCGAGAAGATCCTGGTCGACAAGCTGAACGCCCGTGTGGCCGAAGGCAAGATCGAGCTCAAGCTCAACGCCACCCTGGACGAAGTGCTGGGTGACAACATGGGCGTAACCGGTGCGCGCCTGAAGAACAACGACGGCAGCAGCGACGAAATCAAGGTCGACGGTGTGTTCATCGCCATTGGCCACACCCCGAACACTTCGCTGTTCGAAGGTCAGCTGACCCTGAAAGACGGCTACCTGGTAGTCAATGGCGGCCGCGAAGGCAACGCCACCGCTACCAACGTCGAGGGTGTGTTTGCCGCTGGCGACGTGGCTGACCACGTTTACCGCCAGGCCATCACTTCGGCCGGTGCGGGTTGCATGGCAGCGCTGGATGTCGAGCGCTACCTGGACGGTTTGGCCAACGCCTCGTTCTGATCTGAGAAAAAGGGGTGCAAAGCGACCCCAATAAAAAACCGGCCAAGCGCCGGTTTTTTATTGCCTGCAATCAGCTCACAGGCTCAGTCGCATCGACAGGTCCACCGCTTTCACATCCTTGGTCATGGCACCAATCGAGATGTAGTCCACCCCTGTTTCGGCGATCACCCGCAGGGTCGTTTCGTTGACCCCGCCGCTGGCTTCAAGTTTGGCTTTGCCCGCGGTAATGCGCACGGCTTCGCGCATTTCGTCCAGGTTCAGCTCGTCGAGCATGATGATGTCCGCGCCAGCGGCCAGCGCCTGGCGCAGTTCGTCCAGGCTTTCGACCTCGATTTCCACCGGCTTGCCCGGCGCAATGCGGTGCGCTGCGGCCACAGCCTCGGCTACGCCGCCGCTGGCGGCGATGTGGTTTTCCTTGATCAGGAAGGCGTCGTACAGGCCTATGCGGTGGTTGTCGCACCCACCGCAGGTCACTGCGTATTTTTGCGCCAGGCGCAGGCCCGGCAGGGTTTTGCGGGTGTCCAGCAGGCGCACCTGGGTGCCGGCTACCAGGTCGGCGAGAAAGCGCGCACGGGTGGCGACCCCTGACAGCAGCTGCAGGAAGTTCAGTGCGCTGCGCTCACCACTGAGCAGCGAACGGGCCGGGCCTTCCAGGTGGAACAACGGCTGATTGGCAGTGGCCTGCTCACCGTCGGCCACCTGCCAGTGCACTGCAACGCGCGGGTCGAGCTGGCGGAATACGGCATCGACCCAGGCGGTACCGGCGACCACGCAGTTTTCACGGGTGATGATGGTCGCCTTGGCCAGGCGCTCGGCCGGGATCAGTTGCGCGGTGATATCGCCACTGCCGATGTCCTCCAACAGCGCGCGGCGCACGTTGGCTTCAATTTCAGCGGTCAGGTCGGCAAGGCGTAGGTTCGGCATGGTCGGCTCCACAAGCTAGGTGCCCGCGATTATAGGGCAGGGGGCCGATGTGTACAGCAGCCTTGGCGCTGACCTTTGGTCGGGCGTCGTGAGTAATCGGAGCAGATCAGGGTCATTAGCCAGCCAGCGAAACGGCGCTGGTAGCTATGCGATTTTTTACCGATAATGGCGACTAGTATTTGGCGTCATAGCTTTGACGATTTTTCAGCCCTTTCGGGCAAGACACCCTGCAAGGAGTCCAGGATGCAAAAAGAAGGCAAGGTGGTGCCCTTGGCGGCAACCATCGACCGAGGGGGGCGTACGCCTCATCCTTGCCTTCCGGTCTTGTTGCTGCAGGTGCGCGACAAGGCCGCGTTGCAGTTGCGTCAGGGCCTGCAGGACTTGTTCGACAATGCCGATGACACGCTCTTCGAAATGGCCGACAAGGCCTTCGACCGCGGTGACCAGAACCTGTACTTCGAAGCCATGCGTGACCTGCGCCTGAAGCGCAAGAGCATCGAGCGTGGTTTTTTGGATACGTTCCATGATGCTTTCCTCCGAGCCGGCCAAGTCGACTTGCTGGCAAACCTGGCCCAGCCGGGCAAGCCGCGCAGCAAGGCTCAAATGGAACGGGCCGCCGCCATCGAGGGCATGGTGGCGCGGGTGCTGTCACGCGATGGCGTTGCCCTGCAGCAACTGGGTCTGCGCCTGCAGGCATTGCTCGACCGCCCCCTGTACGAGCAGCACAACCCATTGGGGCCAGCCGCGCTGTGTCGTTACTTCCTCGACGCCGGGCGTAATCTGGGCGTTGGCCTGCGGGTCAAGCTGGTGCTGCTGAAGCTGTTCGAGCGTTATGTACTGCGCGATGTCGATGTGATCTATGGCGAAACCAACCAGTTGCTGGCCGCTGCCGGCGTACTGCCCGAGCTGCAACCGGCGCCGCGCCGGCGTGCCGAAGACCGGCGCATGCGTGCGCAGCCCAGGCCGGCGAACCTTGGCCAGGAGGAGGGGGCGGACGCCGCAGGGCAGGCGTTGTTTGCCTCGTTGCAGGCACTGCTGGCGCCGGTGCGCGGGCAGTTCGCTCCGCGCTTGCAAGCGGTGGCTGCCGCCCAGCCGATCAGTACCGCCGACCTGCTCCGGCTACTGTCGCATTTGCAGCGCTATGTGCCCGCCACGTACGAGGCCGATGACTTCGAGCTTGGCCAGCAGCTTGAGCAACTGCTGTTGCGGGTCAGCGTGCGCAGCGGTACGCGTCGGCGCCTTCACGTGGCTGACGAAGACATGATCAACCTGGTTGGCCTGCTGTTCGCGTTCATCCACAACGATGACAACCTGCCGACCAGCCTGCGGGCGCTGATTGCGCGCCTTCATATTCCCCTGCTCAAGGTGGCATTACTGGACAAGGGGCTGTTCAGCCGGAGTAGCCACCCGGCGCGCCGTTTGCTCAACGAAATCGCCGGCGCCGCGATTGGCTGGGAGTGCGGCAGCGAGTGCCAGCGTGACAGCTTGCACATGCGGGTAGAGCGTATCGTCCAGCGCTTGCTCAATGATTTTGCCGACGATGCCAGCCTGTTCGCCGAGCTGCTCGACGACTTCCTGGCATTCAATCAGGACGAACGGCGACGTAACGAGTTGCTGGAGCAACGCACTCGCGACGCCGAAGAAGGCCGTGCCCGGGCAATGCAGGCCAGGCAGCAGGTGCAGCACGTGCTCAACCAGCGCCTGCGCGGCCGGGTATTGCCGCAGGTGGTGGTGCAAATGCTGGTGCAGGCCTGGAGCCAGGTACTGCTGTTGGCTTGGCTGAAACAGGGCGAGGCCTCACAGGCCTGGCGCGACGCAGTGCAGACGATGGACATGCTGCTGGCCAGCATCACGCCGCCACATGAGCCGCAAGCCTTGCTGCAGCAGGTGCCAGGCCTGCTCAAGGCGCTGCGCGATGGCCTGGCCAGCGTAGCCCTGGACGCGGTGGCGACCCGCGAGTTCTTCCTGCAACTGGAACAGTTGCACCTGCGCGCCTGCGCAGGTAAAGAGGCGCTGCCGAGCGGGGAGGGCCAATCCTTGGGCGATGTGCGGGTGGCCCAAGAGATTGTGCTGACGATTGCCGAAGAACCCGCCTGCGTGCCCCTGCACGCTGCCGAGGGGCAGGCTGCAGCGCTGCGCCAGGCGCAACGCCTGCGCATCGGCACCTGGGTCGAGGTTCTCGACGAGGATGAACCACTGCGCTGCAAGCTGGTCGCTCGCATCGACAGCAGTGACAGGCTGGTGTTCGCCAACCGCACCGGCATGAAAGTGCGCGAGTGGAGCAGTGCCAGCCTGGCCCAGGCACTGCAACGGCACGAAGTGCGCGTGCTGGATGATCGCCTGTTGTTCGAACGGGCGCTGGAGGCGGTACTTGAAAGCTTGCGGCAAGGGCAGGCGCAATAGGCCGACGCATTACAATCATTCACATGCACACGGCGTTGGCCGCAGGGCATACTGTGGGCATGTTCACGGCGTTTTTCAGGATCTGCCCATGCAATTGGACTATGCCACTGGCTGGTTCCACGGAATCGGAATCACCCACTGCCCCTCGCCGAACTTCAATGCGCGCCCCGAAGGCGAATCGATTTCCCTGCTGGTGATCCACAACATCAGCCTGCCCCCGGCCTGTTTCGGCACGGGCAAGGTGCAGCAATTCTTCCAGAACCGCCTGGCCCCTGATGAACACCCGTATTTTGCCAGCATCACCCACCTGACCGTGTCGGCGCACCTGTTCGTCGAGCGTGACGGCGCGGTGACTCAGTTCGTGTCGTTGCATGACCGTGCCTGGCATGCGGGTGTGTCGAGCTTTGACGGGCGCGAAGGCTGTAACGACTTTTCCATCGGCATAGAACTGGAAGGCACCGACGACCTGCCCTATACCGATGCCCAGTATGCGGTGCTGGAACAACTCACCCGGCACATCCGCAGTGCCTGGCCAGCCATCGACCTGAACCGCATTCAGGGCCACAGCGACATTGCCCCGCAGCGCAAGACCGACCCTGGCCCGGCCTTCGACTGGTCGCGCTACCGCCAGGCGCTGCAGCACAACGAGGACAAGGCATGAGTTTTCTGGTGTTGTTGCTGGCGCTGTGGGTCGAGAAGTTTTCGGCCCTGCGCCATCAGGTGCAGCGTGACGGGTTCTTTATTGGCGAACTGGTGCGTCTGGAACGCAACGGCAAGGTGCACCCATGGTGGACGTTGGCCATCCTGGTGTTGGCGCCGGTAGCGCTGCTGGTGTTGCTGCTGCATGTGCTGGAGCCGGTGGCCTATGGTCTGCTGGCGTTGCCGGTGCACCTGCTGGTGCTGATCTACAGCCTGGGCCGCGGCGATGCCAAGGCATCGCTTGGGGCGTTTCGTGATGCCTGGCGGCGGGGGGACGATCAGGCGGCGCTGCACGCGGCCGAGCGCGACCTGGGCCTGGTGGCCGATGAACCGCACAGCTTGCTGGTGCGGGTGCAGGGTAACTTGCTGTGGCAGGTGTACCAGGGCTTTTTTGCGGTGATCTTCTGGTATTTCGTACTGGGCCCTGGCGCTGCGCTGGCTTATCGATTGTTGGCGCTGTGTAGTGAGCACAGCAAGCAGCCGGCTTTGAAGGCGCGTGCCGAGCAGTTGCGGCACATCATGGACTGGTTGCCGGTGCGGGCGCTGGCGTTGAGCTTTGCCCTGGTGGGCAACTTCCTCGCGGTGACACGGGTGATGCTGCACGAGGTGCTCAACTGGCACATCAGCGCCGGGCACCTGGTGGCTCGGGTGGGGCGGATTGCCGATGACATTCCCGAGGAAGAGGACAGCCAGCGTGGGTTGGGGCGGCTGGACAGCCTGTGGGAATTGCTGTTGCGCTGTGCAGTGCTGTGGTATGCCGGGTTTGCGCTGTGGACCGTGCTGGTCTGATTCCGCGCCACTCGCATCCCGCGGTAATCCCGTTCACCCGAGTTTCACCAGCCAAACAACGTGCAAGCATTGCGGGTGCTGGCCTGTGCCAGCACCTCGACATCCAGCCCCATTACGTGCGCCAGCGCCGCTGCAATTTCCGGCAGGTGCTCCGGGCTGTTGCGTACCCCTGGGTACATCGCCGGTGCCATGTCCGGTGAGTCAGTCTCCAGCACCACACTGTCCAGTGGCAGCCGCGCCAAGGTCTTGCGCAGCCGCAGCGCCTGCGGCCAGGTACCCGCACCGCCCAACCCCAGCAGGAAGCCCAGCTTGATGTACTCGCGGGCCTCTTCGTAGCTGCCGGCAAACGCATGAATCACCCCCGCCCGCGCTGGCTTGTAGCGCTTGAGTGTGGCAATCACCTGGGCATGGCTGCGGCGCACGTGCAGCAGGGCTGGTAGTTCGAAGTCGCAAGCCATCTGCAGTTGCGCTTCGAACAGCGCCTGCTGGCGGGTCCTGTCAAGGTCTGCGAGGTAATAGTCCAGGCCGAACTCACCTACGGCACATAGCCGCGGGTTGTCGCGCAGGCGCTCCAGCCACTCGCGCAGTTGCACCAGGTGCTCAGGGCGATGCTGGTCGAGGTAGACCGGGTGCAGGCCAAGCGCGGCGAACAGGCGCGGCTCGGCGCAGGCCAGTTCCCACACCCGCTGGAAATTCGCCTGGTACACCCCCAGCACCACCATTCGCTCCAGCCCACGCGCCGCCGCGTTGGCCAGCAGGCGCGGGCGGTCGGCGTCGAAGTCGGGGAAGTCCAGGTGGGTGTGGGTGTCGATCAGGCGCATGTTCAGGCCGCTGAGATGCGTTGCTTGAAGGTGCGGCCAACGGCGTGCACGCCGGGTTCATAGCGTTTTTCCTCGATGGCGGCCAGTGCCAGTTCAAGCGCGGTGGCGGCAATCTGGCCATGCTGCTGGGCCATGGCATTGACCGGCAGCGGCAGGAAGTCGAGCAACTGGTTGTCGCCAAAGGTACCCAGCTGCAGTTGGCGCGAGTCGACCGGGCGCGCCTGGAGGGTGTCGAACACGCCCTGCAACAGCACGTACGAAGTGGTCACCAGAGCATCCGGCAGGCCACCCAGGTCGTCGATCAGTTGCTGCATCAGGCGTTGGCCGCACTCACGGCTGAAGGCTTCGCCCTGATAGCGGCGCACTTCGCCGGTGTAGCCTTGCAGGGCTTCGTCGAATCCGCCGGCACGCGCCTGGCTAACCGACAGCTCGGGGCGTGCGCCTATCAGGGCGATACTGCGTGGGGCCGAGCTGAGCAGGCTGGCGGCCAGCTGGCGGCTGGCATCGCGGTCGTCGCTGATCACCGAGCAGAAGTGTGCGGGGTCCAGGCGGCGGTCGATGGCAATCACCGGCAGGCCTTTGTCCTGCAGCTCGCGGTAGCTGTCATCTTCTGGCGGCAGGCAGCTGGCAACGAACAGCGCGTCGCATCGGCGCGCACGGAACAGTTGCTGCAGTTGGCGCTCGCTGTCTGGCTGGTCATCGCTGCTGGCAATCAGCAGCTGGTAGCCGCGGGCGCGTGCGCCTTGCTCCAGTTGCTTGGCAATGCGGGCGTAGCTGGGGTTCTCCAGATCCGGGAGAATGAAGCCCAGGGTGCGGGTATGCCGGCTGCGCAGCCCAGCAGCCTGCGGGTTGGGGGTGAAGCCGTGGGCTTCGACCACCGCGCGTACCCGCTCGACAGTACTGTTACTGATGCGCTGCTGTTCAGCCTTGCCATTGATGACGTAGCTGGCAGTGGTCACGGACACACCGGCCAGACGGGCGATATCGCTGAGTTTCACCGAATTTTCCTTGTTATTTCCGGGGCTGCCTGTAAGGCCAGACCGGGTAGTTTGACCCGGTACAGGCATCACGCGCAGACGACCATTGTCGCAATTGTCCGACAGGATGGGGCTTTTTACTGGGCAGATTATCGAGTAACGTGGCCGTCTGGTCAGATTAAACGTTTCAGCTGCCGAATTTTCTGCCTCGGCTGCCACCCGCGCAAGGCTGCTGAACTGGCCCTTTATGTGAATTTCACAACAATACTCCAGTACCCGCACGGGAACTGCAAAAGGAGAAGGTCATGCTCGAGCTCGCCAATGAGCAGATAGCCATGGGCCAGAAGGCCGCCGACAAGGACGAGGCGTTGCGCCTTCTGGCCGATCGGCTGGTTGCGGACGGTCTGGTCGCCGAGGGTTACCTGCAAGGGCTGCAGGCCCGGGAGGCACAAGGCTCCACGTTCCTTGGCCAGGGCATCGCCATTCCCCATGGTACGCCGCAAACACGTGACCTGGTGTATGCCACCGGCGTACGCCTGCTGCAGTTCCCCGAGGGGGTAGACTGGGGTGACGGGCAAATGGTCTACCTGGCCATTGGTATTGCCGCCCGCTCCGACGAACACCTGCGCCTGCTGCAGCTGTTGACCCGGGCGCTGGGCGAGACCGACCTGGCCGAAGCCTTGCGCCGTGCCAGCTCTGCCGAAGCGCTGCTCAAGCTGCTGCAGGGCGCGCCCCAAGCGCTGGCGCTGGATGCGCAGCTGGTCGGCCTGAACGTGCCGGCAGAAGACTTCGACGAACTGGCCTGGCGCGGTGCCCGCCTGCTGCAACGTGCCGACTGTGTCGACAGTGGCTTTGCCGCCGTGCTGCAGCAGGCCGAGCCGCTGCCGCTGGGTGAGGGCCTGTGGTGGCTGCACAGCGAGCGCCAGGTTCGTCAGCCAGGCCTCGCCTTCATCACCCCGCAGCAGCCGCTGCGTTACCGCGACCAGCCGCTCAACGGTCTGTTCTGCCTGGCCAGCCTTGGCGCCGCTCACGAGGCCCTGCTCGAGCGGCTGTGCGAAGTGCTGATCGAAGGCCGTGGGCAGATGCTCTACCAAGCCACCAGCAGCCGTGCGGTGCTGGAAGTGCTGGGCGGCGAAGTGCCGGCGGACTGGCCTAGCGCACGTATCGTGCTGGCCAATCCACATGGCTTGCATGCGCGACCGGCCAAGGTGCTTGCACAACTGGCCAAGGGCTTTGAAGGGGAAATCCGTGTGCGCCTGGTCGATAGCGCGCAGCCAGCCGTATCGGTGAAGAGCCTGAGCAAGCTGCTCAGCCTCGGCGCCCGCCGTGGTCAGGCACTGGAACTGGTCGCCGAACCGAGCATCGCTGCCGATGCCTTGCCGGTGCTGCTGGCTGCTATCGAACAAGGCTTGGGTGAAGAGGTGGAACCGCTACCGCAGAGCGTCGCGCCCATTGCCGATGACGTCCCCGAAGTACTGCAAGCGCCAGCGGCCGGCAGCCGTATCCAGGGTGTGGGCGCCGCCCCCGGCATCGCCAGCGGCCCGGCGCATGTCTGTGTCGAGCGTGAGTTCGACTATCCCTTGCGGGGTGAATCTTGCGCCCTGGAGCGGCAGAAACTGCGCGAAGCCTTGGCTACCGTCAATGGCGAACTGCAGGCTTTGGTCCTGCGCAGCGACAAGGCCATTGGCGAAATTTTCGTCACCCACCAGGAAATGCTTGCCGACCCGGCCCTGACCGACGATGCCGAACAGCGCCTGGCCCAGGGCGAAAGCGCTGCGGCCGCCTGGATGGCCGTGATCGAAGCTGCGGCCCGTCAGCAAGAGGCGTTGCACGATGCGCTGCTCGCCGAGCGCGCCGCCGACCTGCGCGATATTGGCCGCCGCGTGCTGGCGCAGTTGTGTGGTGTGCAGGCGCAGGTTGAACCCGAGCAACCCTATGTGCTGGTGATGACCGAAGTCGGTCCATCCGATGTCGCCCGCCTGGACCCCAACCGGGTTGCCGGCATTGTCACCGCCCAGGGCGGCGCCACGGCCCACAGTGCCATCGTCGCCCGGGCGTTGGGCATACCAGCAGTGGTCGGCGCGGGTGCATCGATACTGCTGTTGGAGAGTGGTACGCCGCTGCTGCTCGATGGCCAGCGTGGTGTGGTCAGCGTCGCACCGCCAGCGGATGAGCTGCAGCGGGCGCTGGCCGAGCGTGACCTGCGCGAGCAACGCCTGCAGGCCGCCTGGGCCAACCGCTTCGAGCCGGCCATCACCCGTGATGGGCATGCCGTCGAGGTGTTTGCCAACATCGGCGATAGCAACGGCATCGCCAAGGTGGTGGAGCAGGGCGCCGAAGGTGTCGGCCTGCTGCGTACCGAACTGATTTTCATGGCCCACCCTCAAGCGCCGGATGTGGCTACCCAGGAAGCCGAGTACCGCCGCGTGCTCGATGGCCTCGATGGGCGCCCGCTGGTGGTGCGTACCCTGGATGTTGGCGGCGACAAACCGTTGCCTTACTGGCCGATCGCTGCCGAGGAAAATCCCTTCCTCGGCGTGCGCGGCGTGCGTTTGACCCTGCAGCGCCCGCAAGTGATGGAAGACCAGTTGCGCGCGTTGCTGCGGGCCGCCGACCAGCGCCCGTTGCGTATCATGTTCCCCATGGTTGGTCAGGTGCACGAATGGCGTGAGGCTCGGGCCATGGTGGAGCGCCTGCGTGCAGAAATCCCGGTAGCCGACCTGCAATTGGGCATTATGGTCGAGGTGCCTTCAGCGGCCCTGCTGGCAGCGCAATTGGCGCGCGAAGTGGACTTCTTCAGCATCGGCACCAACGACCTGACTCAATACACCTTGGCCATTGACCGTGGCCACCCCAGCCTCTCGGCACAGGCCGACGGCCTGCACCCGGCGGTATTGAGCCTGATCGACATGACCGTGCGCGCCGCCCATGCCCACGGCAAGTGGGTGGGCGTGTGTGGCGAGCTGGCAGCCGACCCGCAGGCGGTGGCCGTGCTGCTGGGGCTGGACGTGGACGAACTCAGCGTCTCCGCGCGCAGCATCGCCGAAGTCAAGGCACTGGTTCGCCAGGCCGATCATCAGACAGCCCGCGCCCTGGCGCGCGAGGCCCTGCAACAGGACAGCGCCGCAGCAGTTCGCGCGCTGGTGGAGCGTTACTGAATGGCCAAGATCCTCACTCTTACCCTCAACCCTGCGCTGGATATCACCATCGGCCTGGACACTCTGCGCCCAGGGCAGGTCAACCGTAGCCAGGCGCAGCACAGTCACGCCGCAGGCAAGGGGCTGAACGTTGCCCAGGTACTGGCCGACCTGGGGCACAGCGTAACCGTGGGCGGTTTCCTGGGGGGCGACAATCTGCAGCCCTTCGAGGCGCTGATCGACGGCCGCGGTTTTATCGACTGCTTTGTCCGTGTGCCGGGCGAAACCCGCAGCAATATCAAGCTGGTCGAGGCCGATGGCCGCGTGACCGACATCAACGGGCAGGGCCCGGAGGTCGACGAGGCGGCACGCAGTGCCTTGCTGCACAGGCTGGAACAGATTGCCCCCGGTCACGATGCCGTGGTGGTGGCCGGTAGCCTGCCGCGCGGAATCAGTGCCGACTGGTTCCGCCAGTTGCTCGAACGGTTGAAGGCCCAAGGCCTCAAGGTAGTCCTGGACAGCAGTGGTGAAGCCCTGCGTGTTGGCTTGCAAAGCGCGCCCTGGTTGGTCAAGCCCAATACCGAAGAACTGGGCGAAGTGCTGGGCCTGGCTGTGGATAACCTGACGCAACAGCGCGCCGCCGCCAAGCGCCTGCTGGACAGTGGCGTTGAACACGTGGTGGTGTCTGCGGGCGAGCAGGGCGTCAGTTGGTTCAGCCGCGATCTGGCCCTGCAGGCCCGCCCACCCAAGGTGCGGGTTGCCAGCACGGTGGGGGCGGGGGATTCGCTGGTGGCCGGCATGGTCCACGGCCTGCTGCTGGCCGAGGCGCCTGCGCAGACGTTGACCCGGGCCACTGCCATCGCCGCCCAGGCCGTTACCCAGGTTGGCTTCGGCATCCATGACCGCGAGCACCTTGCGCAGTTGGAAGCGGCCGTGCAACTGACAGAACAACAAGAGGGTTGCCGATGAACATTGCCATAGTCACCGCCTGCCCCAATGGCCAGGTATCGAGTGTACTGAGTGCACGCTTGCTGTCCGCCGCCGCCCAGCGTCGCGGCTGGAGCACCAGCGTCGAAGTGCAGAATACTGAACACCCCGAGCGGCAACTGAGCGCCGCACAGATCGCCGAGGCTGACTGGGTGCTTGTGGTCAGCACCGGGCCGGTGGACCTGGCCCGCTTCGTCGGCAAGCGCCTGTACCAAAGCACGCCGTCCCAGGCGCTGGTTGATCGCGAAGGCTTTCTCGACGAAGCGGCGGCCAACGCCGAGCTGCTGACCGCAGTGACAGATGGCCCGGCCGCCGCTGGCAGTGCTGGTACCCGCATCGTTGCCGTGACTGCTTGTCCGACCGGCGTAGCCCATACCTTCATGGCCGCAGAAGCCTTGCAGCAAGCCGCACAGCAACTGGGCTACCAGTTGACCGTCGAGACCCAGGGCTCGGTCGGTGCGCGCAATCCCTTGTCCGCTGAGGCCATCGCTGCGGCGGACGTGGTGCTGCTGGCCGCCGACATTGAAGTACCCACTGCACGTTTCGCCGGCAAACGTATTTACCGTTGTGGTACCGGCATTGCCCTCAAGCAGGCCAGCGCTACCCTGGACAAAGCCCTGGCGCAAGCCACGGTGGAAAACGCTGCCGACGCCCCAGCGGCGACCACGCCGACCAAGGGCGAGAAAACCGGTGTGTACAAGCACTTGCTGACCGGCGTGTCGTTCATGCTGCCGATGGTGGTGGCCGGCGGCTTGCTGATTGCGTTGTCGTTCGTGTTCGGTATCGAGGCCTACAAAGAGGCGGGCACCTTGCCGGCGGCGTTGATGCAGATTGGCGGTGAGGCTGCCTTCAAGCTGATGGTTCCGCTACTGGCAGGCTATATCGCCTGGTCCATCGCCGACCGCCCCGGGCTGGCCCCGGGCATGATCGGCGGCCTGTTGGCCAGCACCTTGGGGGCCGGCTTCATCGGTGGCATCGTCGCCGGTTTCCTCGCCGGTTACAGCGCCAAGGCCATTGCCCGATGGGCGCGCTTGCCCAGCAGCCTGGAGGCGCTCAAGCCGATCCTTATCATTCCATTGCTGGCCAGTCTGTTCACCGGGCTGGTGATGATCTACGTGGTTGGCCAGCCGGTAGCGGCGATGCTCGAAGGCCTGACGCACTTCCTCGACAGCATGGGCACCACCAATGCCATCCTGCTGGGGCTGTTGCTGGGCGGCATGATGTGCGTCGACCTTGGCGGGCCGATCAACAAGGCCGCCTATGCGTTCTCGGTGGGGCTGCTGGCCTCGTCGAGCTACGCGCCAATGGCGGCGACCATGGCCGCCGGCATGGTGCCGCCGATTGGTTTGGGTATTGCCACTTTCCTGGCCCGGCGCAAGTTCGCCCAGAGCGAGCGCGAGGCGGGCAAGGCGGCGCTGGCGCTGGGGCTGTGCTTCATCTCCGAGGGGGCGATTCCGTTTGCCGCCAAGGACCCGTTACGGGTGATCCCGGCCAGTATCGCCGGTGGTGCGTTGACCGGGGCATTGTCGATGTATTTTGGCTGCAAGCTGATGGCGCCGCATGGCGGCTTGTTCGTGTTGTTGATCCCCAACGCGATCAACCATGCGTTGCTTTATCTGCTGGCGATTGTGGCGGGTAGCCTGGTGACAGCGGTGGTGTATGCGGTTATCAAGAAGAGCGAGCGTGTGGAGTTGGCCGTGGCGCCTGCTAAAAGTGTATGAGCAGACCTCGTTCTGTGTGTGCGGCCTTGTGTCGCGAAAGGGCCGCAAAGCGGCCCCGGCAATCTAAGTTGCGAAGCTGGAAATCTGGGGCTGCTCCGCAGCCCTTTCGCGACACAAGGCCCCCTACAGAGCCCACGTTGGCCTTTCAACGGCGATGCTTCTGCCGCAACGGCACCAGTAGATCACCCAGCCCGTTGTGATCGATCTCATGCATCAACGCCAGCAACCCGCCCAGTTCCCCTGCCGGGAAGCCCTTGCGCGCAAACCACGCCAGGTAGTCACCGGGCAGGTCGGCAATGATCCTTCCCTGGTACTTGCCGAACGGCATGCTGCGGGTCACCAGTAGTTCGAGGGTTTCCGGCTTCATCTTCGCGCACCTGGCTGTGGAAAGGTGCCGACCATACTGCAATCTGCACGAAGCCCCAAGCGGCAATCATGCAGAACGCCGTTGACAGCCGATGCCATCATTTTTGTAACTTATTGAATATTAAGGAATTTATATTTTTTGAAAGCGTGGCACGAACACTGCAATTCCCTAGTGGACTATCACCTGCCAAGGAGTTCGACCATGAGCAACCCCAACAAAGACGTGATCGATGTACTCAACGACCTGATCGAGTACAGCAAGGATGGCGAGAAAGGTTTCAAGGCCTCGGCCGATGATGTGAAGAACCCTGAACTGAAAGCGTTCTTCGTCCAGCGTGCGGGCGAGTGCGCCAACGCTGCCAGTGAGCTGCAGAGCGAAGTGCGCCGCCTGGGCGGCGATCCGGAAACTTCTACCAGCATCAGTGGCGACCTGCACCGCGGCTGGGTCAACCTCAAGTCGTTGGTCACCGGCAAGGACGAAGAAGCTGTGCTGAATGAGGTGGAGCGTGGCGAGGACCACGCCCTCAAGGCCTACAAGGAAGCCCGCGAGAAGCTGGTGAAACTGGGCCGCACTGCCAGCGACATGACCTACAGCCTGGTGGAAAAGCAGCTGCAAGGCGTGCAGCGCAACCATGACCAGGTCAAGGCCCTGCGCAACGCCGCTCGCGCCCGCTCCTAATCGAGCGGGCCCTCTACCCGATTGCGGCCATTGGCCTTGGCGCGGTAGAGCGCTTCGTCCGCAGCACCCAGCAGCCTGCCAAGGTCCTGCTGGGTGCCGGACAGACCTATACCGATGCTCACGGTCACGGCGTGGGCATCATCCGCAAACGGCGCCAGCGCCTCGACGCTGGCGCGGATGCGTTCAGCCAGTAGCTGGGCCCCAGCCAGATCGGTTTCCGGCAACACTACCTGAAACTCCTCCCCACCATAGCGCGCAGCCAGGTCCGCAGGGCGACGAATGCATGCCTCGATGGCCTTGGCCACCTCGCGCAAGGCATGGTCGCCACCGGCATGGCCATGGCGCTGGTTGAATGCCTTGAAGTGGTCCACGTCCACCATCAGTATCGCCAGCGGCTTACGGCTACGTTGGGCGCGGGCCCATTCCTGGCGCAGCACATGGTCCAGCCTGCGGCGGTTAGCCAGGCCAGTCAGGCTATCGGTGGAAGCGAGCATGGCCAGGTTTTCTTCGGCGTCGTGGCGGCGGCGCAGTTCGCGGCCCAGCAGCAAAGTCAGCCAGAGAATGCCCACGCACAGACCGCCGGTGGCGACGCTGACCAGAATGGCGGTGCGGCGCCAGGACTCGAACACCTCGTCGGCCGAGTGCGCCACCAGCACGATCAGTGGCAACTGCGCGACCCGGGCGAAGGTGAACATGCGCAGCTTGCCGCTGCTGTGGGAGCGGGCGGTGAAGCTACCGCTCTGTTCACTGAGGATGCGTTTGAAATTGGGCCGTTCGGTGTAGTAGGTGCCAATCAGCGGGTCCTGCCCGCGGTAGGGCTGGCGGACGAGCAACTGCCCATCGGTATTGAACAGGTTGATGCTGCTGTCGTGGCCAATGTCCAGGCGCTGGAACAACTCATTGAAGTACGACAGGCGCAGCGCACCCGCTGCCAACCCGGCGAACTCGCCATTGGGGCCGGAGATACGCCGGCTGAAACTGATACACCAGTCCAGGTCGCCAAGCTTGGCCTTGAAAGGGGGGCCCACCAGCAAGCCGAGGTTGGCATTGTGCTGGTGGGCCTTGAACACCCCGGTGTCGCCGAAGTTGGCCTTGCGCGGCACGCTGCTGGTGGAGTCGCCAACGATATTGCCTTGCTTGTCCAGCCACAGCACGTCCCCGCGCTTGCGGTCGACGAAGGCTTCATTGAACAGCAGGCGCTGGCGTATCGGGCCGGGGACTTCCGGCAGTTCCTTGCGGCCGACGGCCCAGATCAAGCCTTGCAGGGATTGGTCGTAGAGTTCGACGTTGCGCAGAATGTCGCTTTCGATCAGCTGCACAATGTTGTTCGACGAGCGCACCGCCGACTGCTCGACACTTTCGCGCTCGCGGGCAAGCAGGTAGCTGACGATGGCCACGATGGCGAGCACGGCAAGGCAACTGCCCAGGTTGAGGATCAGCTCGGGGTGCGACCTGTAGACTGCGAAACGCGGGGATTGGGTGGGCATGCTCGCTACTGCGTGGGCAGGGCCATTCGCGGCGGCGATATTCTAGGGAAGCGGGCATTGTCGGACAAGATTTGTCCGACGGAAGCACGGTGTACCGTACTTTTCGATTTGCCGTCGCCTGTAGGAGCGGGTTTACCCGCGAATGGGCCGGGCCTGCTGGCCAATCTCCAGCAGGCGTTCACCGTTGCCGCCACCACGGTATTCGCGGGTAAACCCGCTCCTACACACTGATCTGCGGTGGACACACACCGGGGATTGGACACGGCCGTTGTAGGAGCGGGTTTACCCGCGAACATCGGCGCAGCCGGTGCCCAACACCGCGGTGCCTTCTTCGCGGTTGAACCCGCTCCCACAGGGTTATTTGCGATGCTTGCAGCGCAAGATCAGAACACGTTCAGTGGGTAATCGACGATTACCCGCAGTTCATCGTTGTCGCTGTTGCTGTCGATCGACGCATAACCCTGGCTGCCGCGGTGGGTGGCATAGCGTACCAGCACCGACAAGTCCTTGAGGTCACCTTCCTGGAACACGTATTTCACGTCCAGGTCGCGCTCCCAGTGCATGGCGTTCTTGCCATCTTCACGGTAGTAGTCGTAGTGAGTGGTGTCCTGAGTGGCCTTGGTCAGGTCAGCCTCGCCGCGCGAGTACGACAGCGAGGTGGTCAAACCAGGCACGCCGACACCGGCGAAGTCATAGCCGTACTGCAGTTTCCACGAACGCTCGTTCGGCGCGTTGAAGTCCGAGTACATGCGCGAGTTGTCCAGGTACACGCTGTCGCCCAGGTTGATGTAGTCGAACGGCGTGTTGCCGTTCACTCGCTGGTAGGCGGCGGTGACGCTGTGGAAGCCTGCATTGACGGTGAAGTGCACGCTGTAGGTGTTGTTGTCGATCTTGCCTAGCAGGGCCTGGCCGGTGTCCTGGGTGTGATAGAAGTGCACGCCCGGGTTCAGGCTGACCAGGTCATTGACCACATAGGTGTAGTCGAAGTCCGCGTAATACTGGTTCCAGATGTCCTTCAGCTCGGCGGCGTACAGGTTGGCGGTGATGTGCTCGGTACCGCTCCACGACGCGCCGGCCCAGTTCAGGTGCTTGCTCTTGTCGTGCTCGTCCAGTGACCCGTAGTAGGTGTCGATGCGGCGGTGGCCGCTCTGGTTGTACGGGTGGGTGAAGCTGACCTGGCCGCCTTCGAGCAACAGGCCCTCAATGCTGGTGTTGGTCAGGCTTACACCGCGGAAAGTTTGCGGCAGCATGCGCGTTTCACCGCCGGCGATCACCGGGTTGGTGAGGAACAGGTCACCGGCTTTCAGTTCGGTGTCGAAGGCTTTCAGCTTGACCGCAGCACCGGCAGTGGAGAACGAATGCGGGGCAGCGCCCAGTTCGCCGTCGTCCTTGATGTGTTCGGGCAGGATGCTGGTGCCGGCATGGCCGCCACCGCCGTCGAGTTTCAGGCCCAGCATGGCATGAGCATCCAGGCCAAAGCCGACCACACCTGGGGTGTAGCCCGACTCGAAACGCGCTACCGCGCCCTGGCCCCACTCGCGGGTGTCGCGCACGCCGACGTTGTGGTTGTCGCGGTTGAAGTAGGCATTACGAAAATGCAGGTTGAAGGACGAACCTTCGATGAAGCCATCAGCCTTGTCTTCATCTGCCTGGGCGGCGAAAGGGATCGTTGCAGTCAACGCAATGAAAAGCGGGGTAAAACGAAACGCGGAAGGCACCGGTACTAGCTCCTTGGATCTGACGGTGGGGCAGTTTTTATATTTGAATGTGCGTCTTTTTTATAGGTACACGTTACAGCCGGGCTGAGCGTTAAAGCACATAAAAAAAGCCGCTGATCGGCAGCGGCTTTAAAAGGCTAACATATCGGCACCGGGGGTGCCCATGGCGTAGCCAAGGGAAAACGGGAGTAGCGACAGTGCGTGATCAGCTGTCGGCACTGGTATCGACGCTGACTTTGGAAGCTGTCTGTTTCGCGTCTTTTACGGTATCGGCCTTGTTTGCGGCTACAGCGTCACGGGCTTCTTGATGGACAGCCGCGATCTCTGCATTACGGGCAACGAATGCCGGGGATTCTTCGGCCATGGCCAGGGGCGACAACAACAGGGAAGACAGGACGAAGACGCTGGCAATACCCATACTGTTGGACATTTGAAACTACCTTCTTGCGGTGCAAGTGCTAATGAGGACAGGGGTAAAGTTAGTCCTTTCAGTGCACTCGAAACAGAGCGAAGTGCGATAAGCACTGTTGCGCAAAAGGTAACGATCCTAGGGGGAAACAACGGGGCTTTCGGCGAAAGCCCCGTGCTAGGGCGCCTGCACAGGGCGCCGCCTTGGCCGGCTAGAAGCCGATAAAGGCGTAATAAACCGGGGTTTCATGGGTTGTGCGCAAACCCAATGCCTGCAAGCTTGCCGTCAGCGCTTCATCCTGCACATGCAAGGTCCACTGCGCCCCTTCATTCCCCTGTACCTGCGCCAGCGCCGCAGCAAACGCCCCCATATCCGGCAAGTAGGCGGTAAAACCGTTACCCTTGAGCGCACTGGTCGTCATGCCCAATGCCTGGCACACCGCCACCTTGGCGGCAATGTCATCGCGGTCGGCCTGGCGCGAAGCCTGTACCAGCGCCTGCAGTTCCACATCGACCAGTTGCGTGCCGAGAATCAGCTCCGGCCCCTGTTGCCAGGCCTCCGGCGGGCAGTCCTTGCTGTCTGGCCGCAGGGGAATATGCGGGTTGATTTCTACCGGATAGATGCGACAGACCAGTGGGCGCTGCTCATAGATGGTGCAGAGGTCGTTGGCGTCGAGGTTACGGCAACGTCCGGGGTTGAATGCAGCAAAGGTCACCGAGACGCGTGCCTCGCCCTTGCCGCAATGCACTGGATGGGAGCGTCGCAGCACATGGTCACGCTGCTCCAGCGGCATGCCGGGGCCGTCCACGACGAAGGCCTCGATCAGTACCACCACCTGGCCGGCATCGTCCGCCCAGCGACGCGCTTCGGCCAGCGTCAGGGGCACATGGTGGCCGGTGCAGCATTTGCCGCAGCCGGTACAGCCGAAACGTAAGCGGTCGGTCACTTGGCTTCCGGGCTCCATTCACTGACGAACGCACGCTGGTGCTGGCGATCGTACAGGCACAGCTCGGTGCCGGTGCGCTGCTGCATGTGTTTCTGTGGGTAGACGCCTTCGATCAGCAGGGCACTCATGCCGGCCTGGTCATCGAACTCGGCGGGCTTGCCGCGGGCATGGGCGTCCTTGAACTGGCTGGCGGTCAGGCAAGCCTTGAGCATCTGCTGGCGCTGCTCGTTCCAGGCCTGGCTACTGGAGGCCTGGGCAATACCGCTGAAGAGGGCGCAGCTGATCAAGATAGAGCTGAGAAGCTTCATACGCGATTCCGGCAATTTTCTTGCGAGGGGCGCGAATTATGCCCGAGTCACCCCCGGCGGCAAGCCGGGGAGTTTGTCGCTGAATATATCAGTGCTCGGCGAACACCACGGTACGCGCAGCCACCACCAGACAATCGGTCAGCTCTGGCGAGGAGAACTTGGTAAGGATGGCATTGGCCCCGGCCTGGGTCGCCTTTTCACTGCTCATGGCACTGTCCAGCGAGGTGTGCAGCAGCACGTACAGGTGCTGGAAGTCAGGGGTTTCACGCAGCGTGCGGGTGAAGGCGTAGCCGTCCATTTCGCTCATTTCGATGTCGGAGACGATGATGTTGATCTCCTGCGCGGTGCCTTGCAGCTCCAGCAGCACATTGATGGCGTCTTTGGCGCTGCGCGCGGTGTGGCATTCGATACCGAGGTTGCGCAGGGTGTGCACCGACTGCTGCAAGGCCACCTGGCTGTCGTCCACCACCAGGATGTTGGCGGCGGCCAGCAGGCTGGCATCTTCTTCGCTCAAGGTGCTGTGCACTGGCTCGGCGACGGGCGGGGCGATGGCGTGTATGACTTTTTCGATGTCCAGCACCTGCACCAGGGTGTTGTCGACGCGCGTCACACCGGTGATGAACGAGCGGGTGCCCGAGGCGTAGGGCGGCGGTTTGATGTCGGTGCTCAGGCAATGCACGATGCGGCTGACCGCCTGTACATGCAGGCCTTGGCGCGAGCGGCTGATCTCGGTAACGATCAGGCAGCCACCCTGCGGGTCGACCAGTGGCTGTTCGCCAATGGCGCGGGACAGGTCGATGACCGACAGCGAGTGGCCGCGCAGGGTTGCCACACCTTTTACGTGGGGGTGCGACTCAGGCAGCTTGGTCAGCGGCGGGCAGGGGATGATCTCGCTGACCTTGAGCAGGTTGATTGCCATCAGCTTGCCGCTGCGCAGGGTGAACAGCAGCAGGGATAGCGAATCCGCGCGGGCATTTTGCGTGGCCATGGTGACCTTCGGTGAGGAGCAGGGGATAACCGGTTATCGGCCTGTTTGGGTTGGGCTTTAGGCATTTTGCACAGAACCCAGGAGGGCTAGGGGCCCTTGTGGAAGCGGGCATGCCCACGAAGCGTGCGACGCGGTACATGGCACCGGCTTCGCCGGTGTTCGCGGGCATGTCCACGCCCACAGGGGGAGGTGTGTAAACGCCTGGATCAGCGTTCACGCAGGGCCTCCTTGGCTCGGTTCAGCGGCTTGATCAGGTAATCGAGGATGGTTTTCTCGCCCGTTCGGATATCCACCGTGGCAATCATCCCTGGCACGATCGCAAAACGCTTGCCGGCCTTGTTCTGCAAGCTGTCCTGTTCGGTGCGGATGAACACGCGGTAGTAGTAGATTTCCGGTTTGACCTCGTCCTGCAGGGTGTCCGGCGAAATGCCCACCACCTTGCCGTCCAGCCCGCCGTACACCGAGTAGTCATAGGCACTGATCTTGACCTTGGCCGCCTGGTCGGGGTGAATGAAGGCGATGTCCCGTGGCGCGATGCGGGTTTCGATCAGCAGGCGTTCGTCCATCGGCACGATCTTCATCACCTGGCCACCGGGCTGCACCACGCCACCCAGGGTGTTGACCTCGATGTCCTTCACGATGCCGCGCACCGGCGAGCGCAGGGTCAGGCGGGTGAGCGAGTCGCTGCGCCCACGGATCACTTCCGACAGGGCGTCCGCTTCGGCGCTGGCCTTGGCCAGTTCTTCCCGGGCGCGCACCAGATAGTCTGAGCGCGCCTCGTTGGCTTTGAGTTCCAGCTCGGAACGCTGGCGGTTCAGGCGGATCACTTCAACTCGGCTGGAGGCCCCCATCTTTGCCAGGTTCTCGGTGATTTTCAGCTCGCTGCGCACCAGCTGCAACGAGTCCTGAATGCCCGCCAGGGTCTGTTCCAGGCCGCGGCGGCGGGTCTGGTACAACGCGGTTTCGGCATCGATCAGGTCGGGAGAGTCGCGCAGGCTCGCCGGGAAGGTCAGGGGCTTGCCGGTCACCTCTGCCTGCAAGCGAGCCTGGCTGGCTTTGGCAGCCCGGTACTTGGCCTCGCTTTCACCCACGCTGGAAGCCGTCTTGGTCGGATCGAGCTGGGCCAGCACTTGGCCGCGCTCGACCAGGTCGCCTTCGGCCACGCTCATCTGCGCGACGATACCGCCCTCGAACGACTGAATGACCTGCTCTCGCGAACTTGGGATGACCTTGCCTGTGCCGGTGGACACCTCGGTCACCTCGAACCAGGCCGCCCAGGCCAGGAACGCCGCCAGCATCAGCGCGCAGAGGGTGATGATGCGGCCGGCGCGGAACACCGCCTGGTCGTCCTGCCCGTCCAGGTAGGAAGCCGGGAGTTCATGGTTGCTCATGCCTGGGCTCCCTGCAGTTTGGCCAGCGCGGCATCGCGCGCGTCATCGATGACGATGCGCCCGGCGTCCAGCACCAGGATGCGGTCGACCCGCTGCAGAACACTCAGTCGATGGGTTGCGATCACCAGTGTACGGCCCTGACAGAAGCGCTCCAGGTTATCCAGCAGCTTGCGCTCGGTCATGTCGTCCAGCGACGCGGTCGGCTCGTCCAGCAGCAGCACCTGCGGCTGGCGTACCAGCAGGCGCGACAGCACCAGGGCTTGGCGCTGGCCGCCAGACAAGCCCAGGCCTCCTTCGAGGATCAAGTGGTCCATGCCCTTGGGCAGGCGGCGGACGAAGTCCAGTGCGCCAGTGGCGGCCAGCGCGGCCACCAGTTCCTGGTCGCTGGCCTGGCCGGCGCCGAGGGTGAGGTTTTCCCGCAGGGTGCCGTGGAACAGCCTCGCGTACTGCGGCAGCAGGCCGACGTCACGGCGCAGGTCAGCAGGGTCGAGGTGGGCCATGGCGATGCCGTCCAGGCTGATCTCGCCCTGTACCAGGTCCATGGCCCCACCCAGCGCCTGCAGCAAGGTTGATTTGCCGGCGCCGTTGCGGCCCAGCACGGCAATGCGCTCGCCCGGCTGGATGTCCAGCCGGCCAATGTTCAGCGCTGGCGGGTAGTCTTCGCTGTAGCGGAAGTTGGCCTGGCGCAGGCGGTACTCGCCGTGAATGGCTGGCAGGTGCACGCGGGCTTCGCCTTCGGGGTGGTCGACTGGCGACTGCATCAGCTTGTCCAGGCCTTGCAGCGCGACCTTGGCCTGCTGCCAGCGGGTCAGCACATGGGTCAGCTGGGCGAGCGGTGCCATCATCCGCGACGAAAGCATGGATGCCGCCACCAGGCTACCCGTGGTGAGGTCGCCGGCGATGACCATAGGTGCGCCGATCACGATGACCACGGCAAACACGGCACCCTGCACGTTCTGCGTCCAGGTCACCAGGCCGTTGGTGAGGGTGCGCAGGCGCAGGTTGGTGTGCGCGCAGGCCGCGTTGTACTGGTTCCACTGCCGTTCGAAGCGAGCCTCCGCCTGCAGTGCCTTGATCTCGTCCAGGCCCTGGATACTTTCCACCAGCATGGCGTTGCGCAGCGCCGACTCACGCATCGAGGCATTGGCCAACCGTGCCAGGCGCCGTTGTGCAAGCAACCCGGGCAACACCATGGCCAGCAGCGCGACCAGCGGGATGAACACCAGTACGCCGCCGATCAGCCAGAACACGAAGAGGAACAGCAGGAAGAACGGCAGGTCGGCCAGCACCGTGGCGGTGCTGGACGTGATCAGGTCGCGGATCGACTCCAGCTCGCGCAACTGCGAGATGAACGAGCCGGTGGACTTGGGCCGCACCGAGTTGCGCAGGCGCAGGGCATGGCCGTAGACCAGATCGCTCACCCGCAGGTCGGCGCGCTTGCCGAGCAGGTCGGTCACCTTTAGCCGCAGCAGGCGCATGCTGAAGTCGAACACCAGTGCCAACACCACACCGCCAAACAGGACGTAGAGGGTGGGCAGGGATTCGGCCGGTATGACTCGGTCGTACACCTGCATCGAGAACAGCACGCCGGCCAGCGCCAGCACGTTGGCCACCAGTGACGCGACCATCACCTGCCCATAGGGACGCAGGTCGCGCAGTACGATGCGGGCGAACCAGTGGCGGTCGTAAGGCGCGGTGTAGTCGTCGGTGCGCACATCGCGCAGTGGCCGGGCCGGGCGCAGCAGGGCAACACGGTTGATACGGCCTTTCAGGGTGTCGCGGGGCAGGCGCGAAGTCAGGCCCTGGTCACCGGCGAACACCACCGCCAGGTCGTCTTCTTCGGTCACCGACTCGACCACCGCCAGCTGCCCATCGTCCAGCTCCAGCACCAGCGGCGTGCGCCATTGCCGCAGGCCCTTGGCATCTAAGTGCACGAAGCGCAATGCCAGCCCCGCCTGACGTGCCATGTGGCGGAGGATTTCATTCAACGGGCGGGCATCCTCCGCAGCGGCCAGGCGAATACGCTGGGGTGATACGTCCAGGCGGTAGTGGTGTGCCACCTGCAACATCACCTCAAGCCAGGGGCCAAGGTCTGGCCGGTGCGCGGCGGCCTGCTCCGGCGCGGGCGCCTGGTTGGGCAGGGTCACATCGATCGAATCACTCATGGCTGGATCTCCACACCTTGCAGGTTGCGCCCCTCAAGGCCAAAGGCCGTGCGCAGGGCGCCGGTGTTGTACAGGCAGTCGACATCCAGGCGCAGCAGATCGGAGCGGGTGCCGGCAAGTTCGAAGCGTGACTGGTAGATCTCCTGCTCGGCGTTGAGCAGGTCGAGCAGTGGCCGTGTGCCCAGGTCCAGGTACTGACGCCCGTAGAGCATGCGTGCCTCCTGAATGCTGACCTGGCGGGCTTCCAGCGAGGTCAGCCGGCGGCCCAGCCCGGAGGTTTGCGCCTTGGCCTCCGCCAGGCCCCGACGCGCCTGCAGCCGTGCGGCGTCTTCGGCGGAGTCGGCGGCGGTCAGCGCGTGGCCGGCAGCGCGGGTGCGGGCGCTGATGGAGCCCCCTTGGTAGATGGGGACTTCGACGTTCAGGTAGATGCCCGCCTGGGTGCGGTCCAGCCGTGCGTTATCGCGGTTGTAGTCGTCGTCCAGGTAATGATTGACCTGCGGTTGCAACGACAGGGTAGGGTAGGCCTCCGCCTTTGCCTGGGCCAGCTCGGCCTGGCCCTGTGCGCGCTGGGCCAGGGCCATCAGCACGGCGGGCAGGCGGTCATCACCCTGTGCAGGGCGCTTGCAGGCCTGGTCCAGCTCGGCGGGTGAGCCCTCGGCCAGTGCCGGAGGGGTAACGCGACCCATCAGCGCCGCCAGGGTCGAGCGCCAGCGCTCGTACTGCGACTGGTACTCCTCCAGGGTGGCACGGGCGCTTTCCACGCGCGACTCGGCCTGTACCACGTCGGAACGGGTGCTGGCGCCCATGTCGCTGCGCTGGCGGGCCATGCCGGCAATGTCGCCCACGCCGCGAATCTGGTCGCGGGCAATTGTCATCAGCTGCTCGTAGCGGCGGGTTTCGATCCAGGCATAGGCTGTGTCGCGGGCCAGATCGTCGACCACCAGCAGGATATTGGCCTGTGCCCGGGCGGCGGCAGCCTGGGCCGCGTTGACGGCGCTGTCGACCTTGCCGAAGTCATAGAGCATTTGTTTGAGCGACAGGTTCAGGGCCTGGCTATTGCGGTCGCCGCCATAGCCGGTGTCATAACCGGTGCGGATACCGCCGGAAATCTGTGGGTAATACCCCGCTCGGGCGACGTTGATGCCTTCGCCCTGCTTGTAAAGGTTGCCGATGGCCTCTGCGATGCTCGGGTGCCATTGCGCTGCCTGCAGCACTGCGTCGGTAAGGCTCAGCCGTTCGCCACTGGCGACCGGGGCCATGCCGATGGGGGGGCGGGCGGGCACCGCTTCGGGCGCATCGCGTAGCAGCGACGGCCCGATCTGGCGCAGGTGGGGGTCTATATCATCGGCTGCCTGGGCAACCGGGTGGAAGTTCAGGGCCAGGAGCCCGAAGGCTCCCAGCAACAGCGGTGACAGCGGACTGCTTCGCTTCACATAGTTCCCTTACTGCTGGTCGTCCATGCCGCCGGGCATTCACCCGGCGGGTTTGCAGCGGCCTCAAACCACATGGATACCGTTTTGTACCCACAGGTGATGGCTTGGATCCTCCTGGGCCGTGTACTGGTTATAGTCGATGCCGTCGGCAGTTTGGTTCCCGACCAGCGTCCAGTTGTCCGTCATGTGAACCGAGTCTTTGTCGTCCCCCTTGATGATCAGTGTGTCGGTACCGGTTTCGGTGATGGCCACCACATCCGCCAGGTTGAGGGTGAGCGCCACCGAACTGGTGTCGTTGAGGTCGAGGATTTCGATGTCGTGTACGCGCCCGGCCAGGTTGCCCAGGTCGATGCTGGCATCACCGCCGCCCCACAGCAGGGTGTCGGTTCCCGAGCCACCGTCGACGCTGGCGAAGTTCTGGTCGACCACCACCAGCGTGTCGTCACCCGCACCACCCTGCAGGGTGATGTGGCCACCCCGGCTGCCATCGAGGTTGTCGTTGCCGTCGGTGCCGGCGATCACATCGGTGGCCGCTGCCAGGCTGGCGAGTGCCGCGGATTCGTCGCCAGTATCGGCCAGCAGCGATGTGGTCGTGGTGAGGCCGGCAGCATCGTCCACGTTGATGGTCAGGGTTGCGGTGTCGGTGGTGCCGTTCGGGTGGCTTAGCTCGTAGGTGAAGGTGTCTTGCTGGCCGACCACCGCCGAGGTGAGCCCCGCGTTGAGGGTGTAGGTGTAGCTGCCGTCGGCATGCACCAGCAACGTGCCGTAGGTACCGGCCACGCTTACCCCGTTGTAGCCCGGGATGGTGTAGGTGTTGGCGGCTGTCAGCACGCTCAGCACGGTCAAGGCCGAACCGATGTTGTCGTCAGTCAGCAGGTTGCCGGTGGCGGCTGTCGCGCCACTGACCACGAACTCGGTCAGGTACGTTGTGGTGGTGTTCAGGCTGGTGGTGATGGAGCTGAGCAAGCCGATGCCGCCGGCGGTGACACGTACGTGGTAGGTACCGGCGCCCTGGTTCTCGAAGGTATACCCGGCGCCGCCGCCCAGTATGCTGACCAGCGAACCACCTGGCACCGACTGCACCAGCACGTACTGGCCGGTGGCCGGGTTGAGCTTGAGCAGCTCGATGGTGGTGCCGTTGAGCAGGCTCAACAGGTTGGTGGAGTTGACCACCACCTGCAGGTCGGCCGTGGTATTGGCGGCAACCGTGGTGGTGTAGGTGGCCTGGCGGGTACCGATCACTGGCAGGTTCAGCGAGCCCAGCGTACTGCTGCTGGTGTCCACGCGGTTGTCCAGGGTGACCTGGCTGGTACCTACGTCGTTGACTGCGTCGACCACCGTGGCCGGTGCACCGTAGTTGGTGTCGCTCCAGACCTCCGTGGCTTGCGGGCTGTCGATGCGCACGTACAGGTTGGCGGCATCGGACAGGCCGTTAGGGTGCACCAGTTGGTAGCTGAACACGTCCACCTTGCCGACACTGTTCGGGCTGCCGTTCGGCGTGTAGGTGTAGCTGCCGTCCGCACGGATCACCAGGGTGCCGTACTGGCCCTGAACCGTCGTGGCGGTCCCGGCCGAGACGTAGCTGCCGTTTTTGAGCACTTGCAGCACGGCGGCGCTGTCCGGGCCACGAGCATCCACTGCGCCATCGGTACCCACGTCGGTAATGACGTTGCCAGAGGTGGCAATGCCGGTGCCGGTGAATTGGGTCAGGCTGGTGGAGACGATGTCCAGCGTGGTGCTCACTTCGGTGATCAGGCCGATGCCGCCACTGCCCACGGTCAGTCGGTAATCACCGGCTTGCAGCACGCCGATGTCCACCTGCAAGCCGATTGGCAACACGATCAGGTCGAGCAGGCCCTGAGTGTTACCGGTGGCGATGGTCACCCAGGTGCCGCTGGCGTCTTTCACCTGCAGGGTGAAGCTGGTGTTGTTGAGCAATGCCAGCACGCTGTTGGTGGTCAGTGTGAGGGTAGGGTCAGCCGTGGTGCCTGCTGCCACCGTCCAGGTGTAGGTCTTGGAGAACCCCGACAGTAGCGTGGTGAAGCTGTCGGTGTAGGTCTTCGTGGCGCTGACCGCTGCCAGGTTGACCGTGGCCGTGGCCAGGTTGTCGCTGGCGATGACCGGCGCGTTGGCATCCACATCCGGTGCAGTGACGTTGACGTTGCCCGACACGTTGCCGCGCGGGTCGCTTAGGGTCACCGAAAGGATCTGGCCGTTGTCCTGAGGCGGGCTCAGGGTCACGGTGAAGGTGCCGTCCGCCTGCACCGTCGCGGTCTGCAGCACGGTCCCGCCGGCGCTGCGTACGGTGACGGTGGCACCCACTTCGCCCGTACCGGTGAGGGTATTGCCGTCGGCACTGAACAGCAGGTTGCCGGCAGCCGCAGGCGGGGTCAGGTCCGGTGCGGTCAGCGCAGTGCCCGTGGACACGTTACCGGCGCTGTCGGTGAGGGTGACGCTGAGCGCCTGGTTGTCGATCTGCGCCGCAGCCAGGCTGACCACGAACAGGCCGTTGCTGCCCACCGTTGCGGTGCCCAGTACGGTACCGGCGCTGTTGCGCACGGTGACCGTGCTGCCGACCTGGCCCGAACCACTGACCGAGGTGCCGTTGGCGTTGATGGTGGCAAGCGGGGCGGCTGGCGGGGTGGTGTCCGGCGCAGTCAGGCTGGTGCTGGCGGACAGGTTGCCGGCAGCATCGGCCTGGCGTACCACCAGCAGTTGGCCGTCGTTCTGTGGCGAGGTCAAGGTAATGCTGAAGGTGCCGTTGGCTTGCACCACACCGGTACCGACCTGGCCGTTCGGGCCTTGGACGGTAATGGTAGCGCCCGCCTCACCGCTACCGGTAAGCACGGTACCGGTGCCGTTGATGGCGACGTTGGTGGGGGCTGCAGGTGGCTGCAGGTCTGCGGCAGTGTAGCTCGTGCTGCCGGACACATTGCCTGCAGCGTCAGCCTGGCTCACGTCCAGGACCTGGCCGTTGAGCTGCGCGGCGTTCAGGTTGACGGTGAACACGCCACCGCCATTCACCACCGCCGTGCCGAGCACATTGTCGCTGGCATCACGCACTGTCACCGTTGCACCGGCTTCACCCGTGCCGCTCAGCACCAGGCCATTGACAGACAGGCTGGTCACCACCGGGTTGGTCGGTGGCGTGATGTCGGCCGCTTGCAGGAAGGTCGGCTGCGATTCGCCGCCTATCAGCGCCACCGCTGTCACCGAAATGTGTTCGCCATTGAGCTGGGCTGCGTCCAGCGTCAGGGTGAAGGAGCCGTTCAGGCTTGCGACCCCTGTACCGATCAGGTTGCCTGCAGCGTCGTACACGCGAATGCCCACACCGCTGGGTGCACTGCCTGTCAGGGTCAGGCCGTCGCTGCCCAAGGTCACGTCGGTGGGCGGCACGGGTGGTGCGATCAAGGGTGTGAGGTAGGTCGCGACCGCAGACGTATTGATGCCGTCGGACTGTGTCACTTCCAGGGTTGCGAGCGAGCCCGCCGCCGGCACCAGCGTTATCTGGAAGTTGCCAGCGGCATCTACCACGCCGGTACCGATCACGTCTCCGTCGAGGCTGACGGTAACCGTGGCATTGGCTTCGCCCTTGCCGGTCAGCACGTTGAAGGTGTTGTTGATCGCCAGGTTGGTCACCAGGTCGGGTGGCGAGGTGTCGTTGGTCTGGTAAGGGACCGCCACCGAAGCGTTGCCAGCATCATCCGTGGACACCACCGTCAGCAACTGGCCGTTGTTCTGTGCCGGGCTGATCGGCACAGTGAACTGGCCGTTCTCACCCACTTCCACCGTGCCCACGATGTTGTTGTTCGGGCCGCGCACCGTGATGGTGCTGCCGGCTTCTGCCGTACCCGTCATCGACGTACCGGCTGCGTTGAGCAGCAGGTCGGTCGGCTGCACCGGTGGCGTCAGGTCTGGCGCAGTCACTGCCAGCGGTACCGACGGGTTGCCAGTGGCGTCCTGAGCGATGATGGTCAGCGTTTCGCCGTTGATTTGCGGGCGGTTCAGGTCAAGGACGAAGGTGCCGTCCGGCTCCACCGTTACCTGGCCCAGCAGGTCGCCGTTGTTGTTGACCACCGTGACGCGGGTGCCGGCTTCGGCAGTACCGGTCACCTGGGTACCGCTGTCGTTGATGGTGGCGATCACGGTAGCCGGTGGTGTGGTGTCCACGGCCGTGACCGAACTGATTGGCGAGATGTTGCCGGTTGCATCGGTCAGGGTGACCTGCAGCACCTGGCCATCGAGCTGCGCTGCATCCAGCCCGACGATGAAGGTCCCGTCGGCGCCTACTGTGGCGGTACCGACCTGCGTGGTACCGACGTACACGCGCACGGTGGCGCCCACTTCGCCGACACCGCCCAGCTCGTCACCTGCCGCATTGAGCCGCAGCTCGGTTGCTGCCGCTGGCGGCGTGAGGTCCGGCGCTTGCACGTTGACCGGCAGGCTGACGTTGCCGGGGGGATCGGCCTGTAGTACCGACAGTGTCTGGTTGTTGATTTGTGCGGGTGACAGTTCGACGCTGAAGCTGCCATCAGCAAGCACGATACCCGTGCCCAGTACGGTACCGGCTGCGTTACTGACGATTACTGTGGCGCCGGCCTCGCCCAGGCCGCTGACCACGCTGCCGTCGGCGTTGATCACCACTTGGGTGAGTGGGTCGGGCGGGGTGAAGTCCGGGGTTTGCAGGGTTGCCACTGCCGACACGTTGCCGGCCGCATCGGCCTGGGTGAAGCTGAGTAGCTCGGCGTTGCCCAGCGCCGGGTTCAGCGTGATGGTGAAGTGGCCACTGGCATCGACCGTGGCGCTGCCGATTTCCTCGCCTGCCGGGTTGGTCACGGTCACCAGCGCGCCCACTTCGCCGCGGCCGGTGAGGGTGACACCATCACCGGAAACGGCCAGTTCGCCGGGTGCCGATGGCGGTGTGGTATCGGGTGCGGTGATGGCGCTGGCGGCAGACTGGTTGCCAGCCGCATCGGCCAGTACCACTTGCACCTGTTGGCCGTTGGCCTGCGGCGATGCGAGGTTGACCTGGAAGGTACCGTCGGCGCGCACCGTGGCACTGCCCAGCACCGAACCATCGGCGGCGAGCACACGCACGGCGGCACCCGCTTCGCCGGTACCGTTCAGCAAGCTGCCACCCCCGGCGAAGGCCAGGTTGCCGGCAGCATCCGGCGCGACGCGGTCAGGGGCTGTCAGGCTGACGCTGTTGGACTCGTTGCCGGCCACATCGGACTGGCTGGCGCTGAGCTGTTCGCCGTTGATTTGAGCGACGCTCAGGTCGACGTTGAAGTCGCCATTGGCATCGACCACGGCAGTGCCCAGTTCGATACCGCCTTCGCCAAGCACGGTTACGGTGGCACCTGCTTCACCGCGGCCACTGAGTACCAGGCCGTCGTTGGACAACACCAGATTGGTCAGTGGTTGCGGTGCCGTTGTGTCCGGTGCCTGTAGGGTAGCGGGCAGCGATACAGTGCCATCGGGGCCCGTTGCGCTGACCTGCAACACTTCGCCATTGGCCTGTGCACTGCCGAGATTGACAGTGAACGTGCCGTCGTTGGTGACCGGGCTGCTGCCCAGCAATACGCCGTTGGGGCCGTACACCTTGATTGTGCTGCCCGCCTCGGCGGTGCCGCTCACCGACAGGCCGTCGGCGGCCAGTATCAGGTTGTCCGGCGTGGCCGGTGCCAGCGCGCCCGGCGCCGTCACGCTTTGCGCAGGGGAGACGTTCTGTGCGGCATCGGTCTGGACCACGCTCAGGCTTTCACCCGTGATCGCTGCCGGCGACAGGGACACGCTGAAGTGACCGTCAGCGGCCACTGTAGCGTTGCCCAGCACGGTACCGTCCGGTGCTCGTACGGTCACGGTTGCGCCTGCTTCGCCATCGCCTGTCAGGGTGGCGCCATTGGCGGAGACAGCCAGGTTGGTCACGGCGGCCGGCGGCGTGGTGTCGGCTGCGGTGTAAGGTGCGGCCGGCGACACGTTGCCGGCTGCGTCGGTGGCGGTCACCTGCAGCGTCTGGCCATTGGTCTGGGCACTGTTCAGGGTGACCTGGAAGGTGCCGTTGCTGCTGGCTACCGCTGTGCCCAGCACGTTGCCGCTGGCATCGCGCACGGTCACGGTGCTGCCGGCTTCGGCGTTACCGGTCAGTTGCAGCCCGGTACCGGACAGGGCGAGTGCTGTCGGTGCGGTAGGCGGGGTGAAGTCTGGCGCGGTGACCGCCACGGCTGTGGAGGTGTTGTTGCCCGCGTCGGTCTGCGTAACGCTCAGGTGCTGGGCGTTGAGCTGGGCGCTGTTCAGGGTGAGGGTAAAGCTGCCATTGGCCGCTACCAGGCCGGTGCCGATGATGGTCCCGTCCTGGCCGTGAACGGTGACCGTGGCACCGGCTTCTCCCAGGCCGGTCAGGGTCAGGCCGTTGTTATTCAGCACCACGTTGGTCAGCGGCGCGGGTGGGGTCAGGTCCGGGGTTGTCACATTGATTGCCGGCGAGGTATTGCTGGCGGCATCCACTTGCGTCACGCCGATGACCTGGCCGTTGGCTTGCGGCGTGTCGAAGGTCACCGTGAAGCGACCGTCGGCGCCCACCGTGGCGGTGCCGAGCAAGGCACCGGCGGCGTTGCGTACCTGTACCGTGGCGCCCGCTTCACCGCTGCCGGAAAGCTGCCGGCCGTCCTGGCTCAACACCGGGTTACTGATGGCCGCTGGCGGCGTGTGGTCTGGCGTGGCCAGGCTGGCCGGGCCGGACACATTGCCCGCGGCATCACTGAGGGTGACCTGTAGCGGGCTACCGGTGACCTGCGCGCTGGGCAGGGTGATCTGGAACTGGCCGCTCTGGTTGACGGTGCCGGTGGCCAGGATGGCGCCGCTGGCGTCGCGCACGGTGACGCTGGCGCCGGCTTCGCCCTGGCCGCTGAGCACGGTGGCTGCGCTGTTGAGGCTGAGGTTGCTGGCTGCCAGCGGTGCCTGCAGGTCGGGCGCTTGCAGGGTGGCCGCGAGCGAAACATTGCCTGCAGCATCAGCCTGGGTGACGATCAGGTTCTGCCCATTGGCCACGGCCGGCGAGAAGCTGACGCTGAACAGGCCATTGCTGTCGACGGTTGCAGTCCCCAGCAAGGTGCCTTGTACGTCTGTCACGCGCACGGTTGCGCCCAGCTCGCCTTGGCCGGTCAGCGTACTGCCGGTGGCGTTGAGGTTTACCTGTGTCGGCGCGTCCGGTGCCGTGGTGTCATTGGCCACGATAATGGCCGGCACCGAAGGCTGGCCATCGACGGTAGCCTTGGCACTGACCTGCAAGATCTGGGCGTTGAGCTGGGCGTTCTGGAAGAACACACGGAAGGTGCCGTCGCTGCCGACCGTGGCGCTACCCAGCGTGGTGCCACCGGAGGTCACGGTAATCAGCGAGCCGACCGTACCTTGGCCGGTCAGCAGGAAACCGTCGGCGCTGATGGCAAGGGCCGAAGGCGTGGCCACTTCGGTACCGGTCGGGCCAGTCAGTGGTATTTCAGGCGACTCGTTGCCGGCAGGGTCGATCACCACCACATCGACGGTTTCGCCTGATGCCAGCGGTGGGTCGACCGGTATCACGAAGGTGCCGTCCGGCCCTGCAGTTACAGTGCCGCGCACTGTGTCATCCGGGTTGCGGACTTCCACTGTGCTGCCAGGCTCGGCCGTGCCGCCGACCGTGCTGCCGTCCGGGCTTACGGTAAGCCCCGTCGCCGATTCAGGGTTGGTCGTGTCCGGAGCGGTGACAGAGACCGGCGCCGAGTCGTTGCCGGCTGCGTCGGTCACTACCACGGTTACGGTCTGGCCGTTGTTCTGCGGTGTATCCAGCGGCACGCTGAAACTGCCATCCGGGTTGACCGCAACGGTGATCACATTGCCGGCCCCATCGCTCACGGTCACCGAACTGGCGCCAGGTGCATTACCGGTCACAGCCGTGCCATCGCTGCTGACTGCAACGTCGGTAGGCAGCGCTGGGGGCGTGATGTCAGGCGCAAGGATCTGGCTGGGCTGCGAAATGTTGCCGGCCGCATCGGTCAGCGTTACATCCAGGGCCTGGCCGTCCAACTGGGCGGGCGATAGTGGGACCGTGAAGCTGCCGCCTGCGGGCACGACGACCGTGCCTACCAACGTGCCGTCGGCAAGCTTCACTTCCACCGTGGAGCCAGCTTCACCGGTACCCTGGATGGCACTGCCGCCCGGGGTGATCGTGAGGCCGGCAGGCGCAGCTGGCGCGGTGCTGTCGTCAGCGGTGAACGTGGCCGACGGCGAGGCATTGCCGCCGCCATCGATCAGCACCACCGACAGCACTTCGCCGTTGGTCTGGGCCGGGGAGAGTGCCACTTCGAACGTCCCGTCAGCATTCACCGGGATGGTGCCTAGCAGGTTGCCCGCAGCATCGCGTACCTCTACGGTGCTGCCTGCCTCGCCCTGCCCGCTGAGCAGTGTGCCAGTAGGATCAAGGCCCAGCCCTTGCGCCGGCAGCGGTGCCTCGAAGTCAGGTGCGATCACAGTGCCAGCGGGCGAGCCGTTGCCGCTATTGTCCGCCTGAGTGACAGACAGCGTCTGGCCATTGAGCTGTGGCGGGTCGATTGCCACCTGGAAGGTGCCATCGGGCTGGACCGTTGCGGTGCCCAGTACTGTGCCGCCAGTGCCGATCACGGTCACCTGCGCACCCGGCTCACCGCTGCCGCTCAGGCTGCTGCCGTCGCCAGCCAGGACCAGCCCGGTGGGGCTATCGGGTGCCTGGGTATCCGGTGCCGACAAATCGACCGCCGCCGACAGGTTACCGGCCGCGTCGCGTTGCTCCACGGTCAGTGCCTGGCCGTTGGTTTGCGGCTCGTCGAGGGTAATTTCGAAAGCGCCACCCGCGCCGACCACCGTGCTGCCCAGCACGCTGCCATCCGGCCCGCGCACGGTCACGGTGGCGCCCGGTTCGCCGTTGCCGGTGATCGTGGTACCGGTGCCGTCGATGGCTGGGTTGGTGACCACTTGCGGCGGGGTAGAGTCGGGGGCGGTGAAGTCCACCGGCCCTGCGCTATTGCCCAGGTTGTCGGTCGCTTCGACGGTCAGGCTTTCGCCATTGCGCTGTGGCGCGTTGAGGGTGACGTCGAAACGGCCGTCGCCGCCCACGCTGGCAGTGCCCAGCACATTGCCGTCGGCGTCACGCACGGTGACGATGGAGCCGCTTTGGCCCTGGCCGGTAAGGTGGATGCCAGCGGTATCGATGGCCAGCCCGGAGGGTTGCAGCGGGCCGTCGGTATCGGGCGCGACGATGGTGGCGGTCGAGGTGTTGCCAGCGGGGTCGCGCAGGACCACGTCCAGTTCCTGGCCGTCGGTCTGCGCTGGGTTCAGGACCACGCTGATCACACCGTCGGCACCGACCTGGGCGTTGCCCAGCACGGTGCCGCCGGCGCTGATGACCTGCACGGTGGTGCCCGGTTCGCCGCGACCGGTGAGCAGGCTGCCATCGGCACTCAGTTGCAGTTCGCTGGCTTCATTGGGCGGGGTGATATCGGGGGCGGTGATCTGGGTAGGCAGCGAACTGTTGCCAGCGCCGTCAACCGCCACGACATCCAGGGTCTCGCCGTTGGCTTGGGCCGGGGTCAGGCCGACGGTGAAGCTGCCATCCGGACCGGCCTGGGCGCTGCCCAGGACATTGCCCTGCGCGTCACGCACTTCCACCTGGGTATCTGCCGGTGCGGTACCGGAAACGCTGGAGCCGTCACCGGCCACCACCACGCCGCTCGGGCTTTCGGGCAGCGGTGTATCGGCAACGGTCACGCTGACCCCTGCCGAGGTATTGCCGGCGGCATCGGTCTGCACCAGCACGAGGTTCTCACCTGCTGCCAGCGGTGCCTCCAGGTCAATCACGAAGGTGCCATTTGGTGCCACGGTGCCAGTACCGATGACTGCGCCCTGGGCATCACGCACTTCCACTGTGGCACCGGGCTCGCCACGGCCAGACACGGCCAGGCTGCCATCGCTTGCCACCACGTCGGCGACGATCGCTGGCGCGGTGATGTCCGGGGCCACGTAGCTCAGCGGCACCGAAGTGTTGCCTGCCGCATCGGTCACGGTGATGGACAGGGTTTCGCCATTGGCCTGTGGCGGGTCGAGGGTCAGGCTGAAACTGCCATCCGGCTCGGCAATGGCGCTGCCGATCAGGTTGCCCGAGGCATCTTTGACCTCTACTCGTGCGCCCCCTTCTGCAGTACCGGCCAGGCTGTCGCCATTGCTCAGCACCAGGTCGGTTGGTTGCAGCGGTGCTACCTGGTCGGGCGCCGTCAGCGGGCTAGGTGTAGAGACGTTGCCGGCGGCGTCGGTCAGGGTCACTTGCAGGGACGAGCCATCCACCACCGGGGTTGGCAGTTGCACATTGAAGCTGCCATCGGGCTGAACGGTGCCGCTCACCAGCACTTGCCCCTGATCGTTGCGCACCTCCACGGTGGCGCCCGCTTCGCCGCGCCCGGAGACTGTGCGGCCATCGTTACTGATGGCCAGCTCGGTAGCGGGTTCCGGCGGTGTGGTGTCGCCGCCGTTGTCCACGATCGGTGCGGTGACGCTGCCGGCCGTGGAGGCGTTGCCTGCGACATCGGTGGCCGTCACCTGCAACTGCTCGCCTGCCACTTGTGGCGGGGTGAGGCCGATGCTGAAGGCGCCGCTGGCCCCCACCACGACACTGCCCAGTACAGTGGTGCCATCGGCGGCCAGCACACGGACGGTGCTGCCTGCTTCGGCGCGGCCGCTGACAACGGTACCGTCGCCACTGATTGCCAGATCGCTTGGCGCCGCAGGCGCGGTGATGTCTGGTGCGGCGACCTGCACCGGCAACGACGAGGTGCCGTTGTTGTCGATCGCCACCACGTCCAGTAATTCGCCATTGGCCTGGGCCGGTGTAAGCACCACGGTGAAGGTGCCCTCGGCACCCACCACGATGCTACCGACCAGCGTGCCGTTGGCATCATGCACTTCCACGCGGCTACCAGCAGGAGCAGAACCGCTGATGCTGCTGCCATCGGCAGCGACGACCAGTTCGCTCGGGCTGGTCGGCGTGACCACCAGTGGCACGTCGTAGGTCAGCGCTTCAGAGGCGTTGCCGCTCGGGTCGGTCTGTACCAGGCTCAGGCGTTCACCCGGCAGTGCAGCCGGATCGAGGTCGATCAGGAAAGTACCGTTCGCGGTCACTGTGCCGGTACCGACCAGCGTGCCATTGGCATCGCGCACCTCGACGGTAGCACCGGCTTCGCCGCGACCGCCCAAGGTCAGGCCGTCGGCGCCGACGATGATGTTGCTGACTACGGCAGGCGCGGTGATGTCCGGAGCCTCGAACTGCAGGGGTGAAGAGACATTGCCGGCAGCATCGATCAGACGGATGTCGAGGATTTCGCCATTGGCCTGGGCCGGCGACAGGGTGATGCTGAAACTGCCGGTTTCAGTGACCAGGCCAGTGCCGAGCAAGTTGCCCAAGGCATCGCGTACCTGCACGGTAGCGCCCGGTTCGCCGTTGCCGCTCAGGGTCACGCCGTCGGCCAAGGCCACGCCGGTCGGTTGAGCCGGGGCCTGCAAGTCCGGGGTAACCACCGACGCCGGGGCCGAAGCATTGCCGCTGGCATCGGTCAGCACCACTTGCAGGTTGCTGCCATCTTTCACCGGTGGGTCGAGGGTGATCTGGAAGGTGCCGTCCGGGTTGACCGAGCCGCTGGCCAGTACATTGCCCTGGGCATCGCGCACCTGCACGCTGGCCCCGGCTTCGCCGCGGCCATTGAGCTGGGCGCCGGCCAGGCCGACTACCAGGTTGGTCGCGGCATCCGGTGGTGTGGTGTCGCCGCCGTCGATGTCTGGCGCGGTGATGTCGCCGGCCGTGGAGGTGTTGCCGGCGGCGTCGGTGGCGGTGACTTGCAGTACCTCGCCGTTTACCTGTGGCGGGTCGAGGGAGATGCTGAAGCTGCCAGTGGCGTCGACCACCACACTACCCAGCACGGTGGTGCCATCGGCGGCCACCACCCGCACGGTGCTGCCCACTTCGGCGCGGCCGGTGACCTCGCTGCCGTTGGCACTGATCGCCAGCTCGCCCGGGGTGACCGGCGGGGTGATGTCTGGCGCAGCGATTTGCACCGGCAGGGACGAAGCGCCGGTGCCATCGATGGCCACCACGTCCAGCAGTTCGCCGTTGGCCTGGGCCGGGTTGAGGATGACGGTGAAGGTGCCACCGGCACCTACCACCACACTGCCGACCAGTGTGCCGTTGGCATCGTGTACTTCCACACGGCTGCCCGTCGGGGCTGTACCAGTGATGCTGGCGCCGTTCGCAGCCACCACCAGGTCGCTTGGGCTGGCTGGGGTCGTGGTTGCCGGGACTTCATATTGCAGGGCTTCAGAGGCGTTGCCGCTCGCATCGGTCTGCACCAGGCTCAATTGCTCGCCCGGTTGCGCGGCTGGGGTGAGGTCGACCAAGAAGGTTCCGTTGGCGCCGACTGTGGCGGCGCCTATGACAGAGCCGTTGGCATCACGTACCTGTACGGTAGCACCGGCCTCGCCACGGCCACTGAGCACCAGGCCATCGGCGCCCACCACGACGTTGCTGACGGCAGCTGGCGGCGTGACGTCCGGTGCAGTGAACGCCAGCGGCGTTGAACTGTTGCCGGCGGCGTCTACCACGCGAATGTCCAGGGCCTCACCATTGGCCTGGGCGGGGAACAGCGTGACGCTGAAGGTGCCGTCTTCGTTGACCAAGCCAGTGCCGATCAGGCTGCCGGTGGCATTGCGCACCTGTACGGTGGCACCGGGCTCGCCGCGGCCGGTAAAGGTCACGCCATCAACCAAGGCCAGCTCGGTTGGCTGCGCTGGGGCCAGCAGGTCTGGCGCGGCGACCGAACCGGGTTGCGAGACATTGCCGGCAGTGTCGGTCAGGGTCACTTGCAGGGTACTGCCATCGGTGATGGCCGGGTTCAAGGTGATGGCGAAGGTACCATCGGGATTGACTGTGCCCGTGGCAACCACGGTGCCTGCGTCATCGCGCACCTGAACGCTGGTACCGGCTTCGCCACGACCGCTGAGTTGGCTGCCGGCAGCACTGATCACCAGGTTGGTCGGGGTCTGCGGTGGCGTTGTGTCGCCGCCATCGATGTCCGGCGCGGTAAGGTTACTGGCGGTGGAGGCGTTGCCTGCCGCATCGGTGGCCGTCACTTGCAGCACTTCGCCGTCTAC